>CAZFWL010000102.1:0-7875 GCA_964522775.1 uncultured Halomicronema sp. | reverse complement strand
TCTCTTGCTCAAACTTATATTTGCCATAGTTGATGATGCGGCAAACGGGAGGATTGGCTTTGTCACTCACCAATACCAAATCCAGATCCAGTTCTTCAGCCATCCGCAGCGCTTCGCTCGGGGCCATAATACCCAGCTGAGCACCATCGGCTCCAATCAACCGGATTTCAGGAAAACGGATATTTTCATTAATGGGTGGAACGTTTCGAGGATTTCGGCTTCGCATGCGCAGCAAAGAATAGAAAAGAGTACAGAAATGGTGAACTCAACATTAATCGTTCTATAGCCTAATCGCTGCCTTTGATTTCGTCCAGAGGAAAAAGTCCTTCTGTCAGCAACCCACGACAGCACTCGATTGCGGCAACGTTTCTAAGATATTAAGGGCCCAGCCTAAATCTGCATATCTATTCGTTGCGAAGTCCGAAAAAATGTTTACATATGCTACGGCAGCGAGAATTTGCCGATCACCAGGTTGACAACGAGAGTCCGCCAATCAACGTTTGATCGACGGCTTGTCGGGGCTGCGGCGCCACTGCCTGCCAAGGCCATTACTTCAGAGATGTTGAGTTAGCATCCTTGATTCAGGTTGAGCTAGAGATTGCTAAACCCTATCAAAGTTGGCTTAACAAAAGGCTGTTGTCAGGCTACGATCATCTCTTGTCTTATCAACGCTACCGGGCTGCGCAGCGGTATTGTCGCCATCATCATGAAACACACATTGTCAGTTTTAGTCGAAGACGAGGCGGGCGTTTTGACCCGTATTGCGGGGCTGTTTGCCCGACGTGGCTTCAATATTGAGAGTTTGGCGGTAGGCCCGGCTGAGCAAATGGGAGTTTCTCGCGTCACCATGATGGTGCCTGGCGACGACCAAATCATTGAGCAAATTACGAAACAGCTCTACAAGCTGATCAATGTGCTCAAGGTGCAAGACATTACAGAAGTGCCTTGTGTTGAGCGGGAGCTGATGCTCATCAAGGTCAACGCAACCAGTTCCAATCGGTCGGAAATTTTGGAGCTGGTGCAAATCTTTCGGGCCCGAGTCGTGGATGTGTCGGAAGATTCGCTGACGGTGGAAGTCGTGGGTGACCCTGGCAAAATGGTGGCGATTGTGCAGGTATTAGGGCGCTTTGGCCTGCGAGAAATTGCTCGCACCGGCAAGATTGCTCTCACCCGTGAGTCCGGAGTCAACACAGAATATCTTAAGTCCTTGCAAAGTAAGTTGCAGTAGCGAACTCGGTGCTACACCTTACAATCGCGCCGCCGCATTTCACATGAGCGGTGGCATCGTGAGTCCCTTCAAGATTTGCTGCGCAGGGTCTTCCAGCCCTTTAGCTTGAATCAATACCTGAAATTTGCCGACCCCCATCGGATTCATGAGTTGATGCAGAGCCTCCCGCCGTTGGAGTGCATATCGCACTGCTTGGGGGTCGGATGATTCAATTTGCATGAGTTGACTCAAGCGATCGCCCAACCCCAGTGACATCAAAAATAACTCTTGAGGCACATTACCCAAGGTCTGCAAGCCACTGCGATCGCCCTGTCGCTCTAACGCAGTGAAATCGACATGGGCCGTGATGTCTTGCTGACCGATATTAATCAGCGGGTCATTATGGTGGGCATGTTGGTAATAGCATTGCAGCGTACCTTGCGATCGTGCAGGGCTGTAGTAGCGCTCTGCCGAGTAACCATAATCAATGGTCAACACATATCCGTGATGGAGCTTTGCCGCCACTTCTCCCAGCCAATCCAGGGCGGCCAAATTGACTTCGGTGGTGTAACCATCAGGATAGGCATCTAAGGTGGGGAGCACGCCCACTGACTCAAAATATTCGCCCAAGGCTGGTTGCGATAGCGTCCCTAAGCCCAGAGAAAAAGGGCAATCGGCTTCCTGGCGGTAGGTGACATATTGCTCTTGCCACCCGTCTGCTGTGAGCACTAGGCGATGCACTGGAAAAGCATCCACCAGCTCGTTTGAGAAACAGCAACCGGTAATCGACGCGTCAGGAATATTGGCTAACTCATACCAATCGATAGGAACCGAAGCCGCTTGCCAATGGGCTAGCCGGTCGTGTTGCAGCTGACGCAGGGTGGCTGAAGTTTCAATCAGCATGTAGTGCACCGTAGCAAAACAAGCCGAGTGTTGGCGCTGCAGATACCTCAGGATGGTGTCTGCCAGCAGCCCTTGTCCCGGTCCCATTTCAACGAGATGAAACGGAGCGGGTTGTCCCAGGTGATGCCACATCTCCACCAGTTGCTCGGCCAGCAGTTCTCCAAAATCTGGTCCCAAGTGCAAGGAGGTGGCAAAATCGCCACTCATACCTAGCTGTCCGACCTCACTGGTGTAATAACCGTGGTCAGGATGATAGAGGGCTAATGCCATAAAGTCGGCAAAAGGAATGCGGTTTTGGGACGATCGCTGAATAAGATCGCGAATCACCGCACAGAGTTCTGGTTTACCCAGAGAAACCGGCATGGTCACAGTCTAGAGCTGAGCCAGGACGGCCTTGACATCGGGATGATTGAAAAAATCGTCCGTATCAGCGATCAACTTGGGGCCCCAAAGGTTGTCAATCAAAAATTGAACATCGGCGTAGCGACTGTCTTTTTCCAGAGCCGGAATACCAATTTCCAGTGCGGCGGCAACATCGCCCTGGGCAAACTTAGCCACCGCGATCGCGAGCTCTGGCTCCGGTTCCATCGGCGCAATGTCCAGGGAGGCTTCCCAACGGGCGATCGCCGAATCCACCTTGCCTTGCTCGTATTCCACTAGCCCAATATTGTTGACCGATGGCCAAAACTCGGGATCGAGCCCCACAGAGCGCTCGTACTGGGCGATTGCCGTGTCAAACTCATCGAGCTTGAAATAGGTATTGCCCAAATCAAACAGCGCCCCCGGATTATCCGGTTCAATCTCTAAGCCCGACTCCAAAAAGTCGGAGGCCTTTTCGTACTCACCTTTCCGAAAATGAGCCGTCCCCAAGGCAAAGAGGACAGCCGTATTATCTGCCTCCAAGATTTTGGCTCGGCTCAGGGCCGCGATCGCTGCATCAAATTCTTCCACTTGCAGATAGAGGCTACCTAACAACCCCCACACGGCCGCACTCGTCGGTACCAACTGAGCCGCTAATTGAGCCTGTGCCAAGGCCAACTCATATTGTTGTAACTGGGCCAACTGAGCCGCCTCTTGAGCCAGTATCAGTCCTTGCTCCTCTAGGCGCTCAGCCTCCAGCGGCAAGACATACGGTAACAGCGCTTGCGCTTGCGCAGGAGCCGCAAAGCTCCATAGCCCGACCGCAGTCAATGCAGAGAGTAATGATGTCCGTATCAGCACAATCAGTCCTTAAATTTGCACGTAGCGCTTGCCATTTGCCAGCTTAGCTCATTCGGCCAACGCTGTAGTTGAGCCAAGATAGGCGATGGCAGCGATCGCTTATCATCCTAGTCCAGTAGCAACCCTGCAACGTTAGTGTAGATCTGAGTCAGCGGATGATCCGGGAACCGTAAACTGAAAATGTCACTACTTCCCAACTGAATCATCTCTTCAGTTAACGGCACAATTGACGCCACCGGTGCACCATAAGTTTCTTCGACTTCCTTCTTCAGCGCCGGAAAGTCAAAAGTCGACAACGCCTTGTTAACTAGCAGGAGCATTTTAGGCACTTCTAGTCGTCGGGCTATATCCACAGTAACGGCAGTCCCCTGAAAATCCTGTCGATCCGGACGCATAATCAGCAACAAGACATCCGAAATCGTAATAGATAGCAGCGTTTCCTCATTCAGGCCGGGATGCGTATCAATAAACAGATAGTCCAAATTGAGCTGCTGAATTAATCCCTGAAAGCCATCATTCAAAAGCCCCACGTCGTAGCCTTCTCGCAATACCCGCGCAATCTCTCCCGCCTTGAGGCTAGAGGGAATCAAATAAATTGCGCTGTTGCTGCCACCCTTGCCTTCCAGTTTATGAGTGACGTCATAGGCCGCTTCCTCAACCGCACAACGTCCCCACAGATAATCATTCAGCGACAAATTCATGTCACTTTCGTCAAATCCAAACAGCACGTGAATGCCGGGAGATTGAATATCAGTATCCACAATGCCAACTCGCTTACCCGTGCGAGCTACAGTCGCCGCGAGGTTTGCCGTTGTATTTGACTTGCCGGTGCCTCCTCGAAAGGAGTGGACAGACACCACTTTGACCATATGTCTACCTTCCAGGGTTATCGCGCTGCTTTATCGTTAATCACAAATTTAAGAATATCGAGCCTGATCACACGCGCGCCGCAATGTTATTGAAGCTTACCGTGTTTGATCGACGTTACATGGCCAGCAGTGTGCCAGCGATGTCTGTGATCAGTGTATGGGAAACTTTCCATTTATCCCTAAAAAATACTCACCGATGGCTTACTGTTGGCGCTAGTATCCCATCACTAGTTGGTTCTTTGTGAGTTGGAAAACAATCGCGGCTCAGCTAGAAGCGTTGGCCAAGCTACAACTCCTCTCCTCAATAAGCTTGTAAGTAATCTGACTTATCCAAGAGTAATCTTGAATATCCATCGCTGCAAAGCTCGCAACCGAAAAGCTTCCTGATCTTTAACCAGGCAGGCTAGGCATCTTCCTCAGAGGCATTATCAGCATTACCTTCATAGAGAGCGTCTAATTGCTCCCGGGCATCTTCCAAGGAAATTGATTTCATGACTAACAATGGTTCGTCCACAACGCGCCCGGCTTCATCAAGCATTTCGGGGTGAGGAGTCGAGCGCACCGTGCCATTTGCGGGCGCATTGCCAAAACCCTGATTGCGGGGGGCACGACGAGCGTCAGTGCCAAACATGACGATGTTGCGAATCAAGTTACTGACAGCCAACACCGATAAAATTGCGAATGCAATGATGTAAAGAGCGTGCAGCATGGCTTCTGTTAGGTGGCTCCTAAAGGCTTTCTATATTTCAAAGATAGCTAATCACCAACACTGCGCGGGTGATGTGTATCTCTCTCAGTGTATCGAAGGTCGACGGCGATTTTCAGGTCGTTGCGCAAAACCTTGACGCTATGGCCACTGGAAATGACAACAAATTCTTGTGATCACGGCATTAATCAATGGCATCAATTAATTTGAGACCGAATCATCGGAATTGTGTTCTCGAATGTAGCGTGATGTCTGCCAGCATTTGTTCACTAACTGATGCCACTGACCAATTACAGCCATATCGACCCCAGCCTTTCCATCGGTAGCTAGCAGCAATGTTTTAGCTGTGGCAACTGCTTGCTGTGCTGCCGTAATTTCCTGATCCAGAGCTTGGCGATCGCTGGCGGCCAAACAATCCGCTTGCGGAGATTTCAGCAACGTTTGGGTCTCACCAAACCAATACTGAAAGTCTTTCAACAAGGGTTCTAAAACGGCCTGAACAATAGGCTGTTCAGATTGATCCGACGGTTCAGTGGCTGACATCGTGGTGGGTGGTTGCAAGGCTACGTTTGTCAGCGTAACAATCTTTTACCGTTGACTGCTTTGCTGCTCTTGTAATGATTGCCATCCCGCCTGCCAGGCGTAGCGATTTTTGAGTCCCTTAGCATTTACCCAAAAGCGCACTTCGGGATCACAAGCCGCCACCATTTCAGCGAACACCATGCCATGCTCATTTTTGCGATTCACGACTTGAAAGTGTCGCCAGCCGAACGTTTTTTCCTGGGCCGTCCATTTCGACCCCACCAAGTGTGGGAATTTCTGCTTTTTGGCCATCAGCTATGCTTTCCTGCTGTCTGCGATCGCTTCCCTGTGAATGGTTCCAAAATACCAGCGATCAGGTCAGCAGATCCTGTCAGTCAGGCGACTTAGGTCTTCGACTCTCCTGTCTATGACTTGTTCCACGGCTCACCTAGCAGGCGTCATCATTCAAAATAAAACAGTTGTCAGTCAAGCGGCAGCGCTGAGCATAAGGTGATTTGATGTATTTTGTCGGGGTAGATTTGGGTTGGCAGTCGGGCGGTAGCGGTGTATGCCTGCTGCAAACGCAGAATGAGCAGCTGCGACTCCTGAATTTTCACCATTGCTACAGTCGAGCGGCTGTCTTGGCGTTGCTAGATCAGTGGATTGCCCCGACGGCTCCGGCACTGATTGCCGTCGATGCTCCCACCCTGATTCCTAATGAGATGGGAATGCGGGAGTGCGATCGCTTGGCGCATCGATATTTCGGCAAATACGACGCGGGCTGTTATCCGGCCAACCGAGGGCGCCCGTTTGCCCCAGCATTACTGGAATTTGGTCTAGCACTGGAAGCCAGAGGTTTTCGCCATGCGCCACAGATCGCCCCGCAACAAGCCGGACGTTACCAGATCGAGCTATTTCCCCACCCAGCGACGATTCATTTATTCCGGCTACCGAAGATTTTGAAATACAAAAAAGGACGGATTGCGGAGCGCCGACAAGCGCTTACCCAACTCCGTACCTTTCAGCTATCAACGTTTCCGACTCTCATTCCACAGCTACCGCTGCGAGAGGATGCGCTTCCCACACTACCCACTGGCGGCAAAGCGCTGAAAGCGGCTGAAGACCAGTTGGATAGCTTAACCTGTGCCTATGCCGGAGCGCACTGGTGGTGGTGGGGATTGGCCCGTAACTGGGTATTAGGCGATGTCACTGGGGGCTACATCGTCGTACCAGCACCCTATCCGGATCAAATTTTTCCTGCGCCTAGCCAGTAATCGAGAATGGTTGACGCTGCTAGACAGACGCAAAATCGACCGGATTTTGGTCGCGTCGATGCCGCACCGGAATCGCTGGGCCCTGCTGATTGCCAACTAGGGCAGCCGTATGCTCCAACGCTGTCCGTAACTGCTTAGCTGCGTAGATTGACATATCACGGGGAACGTTGATGCGATCGCGCAAATATCGCAATCCGACATCCGTCCCTTTGGGCGGTGGACAGGATTCTCCAGTCATTAAATGAGTGAGCGCACAGCGTAGCGCTTCGTCAAAGCGCTGGTCGCGCACCGGATTTACTCGAATAATGTTGGCTCGATGGCGCAACACCCGTTGCAGGGCCTCAGCGCGAGACGTTTCTGGTTCGGGGTAGCAAACATCGGGTAAGCCCAACCAAGGGCCTTGATCAACTTGTTGTTGATTACGCCGGGCTTCGGGCGTGCCATTGTCGTAGCAGCCTCCCATTTGCGGCGGTAAGTCATGGACATGGGTGTGAAAATCGCTCTGGGTACCGCGATAGGTCGAACGACTTTCTAACCCGTCAAACCAATCCGACAAGCGTGGATTGGCCTCTCGCAGAGAATAACCCTTGTAGTAGTAAAGACTGGCATTCATCCGCTCGACGTAAGGCACAAAAATCATGTCAGCAGCGCTGAAAGTATCCAGAAAAAATGGCCCTGGCGTTTGGCTTAAGGCCGCTTCCACTTCTTCCACAATGCGTAAAAATTGGTCGCGATGGTAATCCTCTTCGCGCTGTGATCGCGCTGGGTAACAAAGCCACCCACACCAGGCACGAAATAGCAGTCTTTCTAGTTTCCTCAAAGGCATCACTTGTGAATCTTGCAAGCCCCATTCCAGAGGGCCAAAGGCTTGCTCTAAAGCCATCAAAATATCGTCACTTTCAGTGATGATCTGGCCATCAAGCTCGAGGGCTGGCAGCATTCCCGAAGGCACTTTGCGCTTATACCAGGCTTCTTTTTGCCCGTAGCAAAACATCGTGACCTTTTCAATGCGATAAGGGATGCGTTTTTCTTCCAGCCAAAGCCATACCTTCTGGCAATAGGGACACCAGGCATGATTGTCGCGATATAGCGTGACTCGAATATCGGCTTCCGAATACCCAAAGAGTCGGAGTGTGGACTGCGCATTAGTCGGCCCATTTACGCGGTCAATCG
>CAZFWL010000101.1:0-7886 GCA_964522775.1 uncultured Halomicronema sp. | reverse complement strand
AAGGGTGCTTGCGGAAATGCCTGTACGACTTCTAGCAGGCGATCGCGCACGGCAAAGTACGCCCTCATGAAGCCTCGATGAAAGCGGACGTTAGTTTCAGCTGGGTCACCGTAGGGATAGATCTGCTGGCGAAACTGAAAATTGTTGACCCAGTCAAGACCTTTTTCGGTGCCACGAAAGACTAAATAAATCGATTGAGCCGTTGGTGCATAAATTACGGCCGCTTGAGTGTCCGTTTGTCCAGCATCGTTACTTTCAATTAACGTAGCTTCGCCACTAGGAATGTTGTCAAAAACAATGTCGTCAAAGCCTTCATAAATTTCTTTGCTGAGTCGAGCACAGAGCAAGGCAACGTTTTCGTCTGGCATGGTGAGCACCTCCGAGGTGAAGAGAAATAGCTGTCAAAATCCAATAATCTACAACATGCTAAAAATGGACTTTCAATCAAATAAATATTTGAAAAAGCTAGCTAATGTTAGACAACTTGAGAAGCTTAGAGGCCGAGAATTTCGATCGCTTTTTCAACCACTTCGTCAGGGTCAAACGGTTTGGTCATATATAAATCTGCGCCTACCGCCTGCCCTTGTTGTTTGTCGAATTCTTGGCCTTTGGCCGTGAGCATGATGATGTAAACATCGCGGTTACTCAAGTCTTGCTTGACCCGGCTACAGACGTCGAAGCCGTTGAGCTTCGGCATCATGACATCCAGAAAAACTAAATCAGGGGTTTCCCCTTGAATGGTGTCTAACGCTTCTTGACCGTCTTTCGCAATCAGCAGCGCTACCCCCTCATCTTCGAGTTCCTCCAAGGTCTGCTCTAGCAGCATACGGATGTGGGGCTCGTCATCTACAATCAGTATTTTTTTATCCATAGGATGATAATTATCCGGGCGTGGGGGCAGTGGCTTAGTAGACGACCTCAAAAATCTCTACCGATTTCTTCTTACCCTTCACTGCCACAGTACCAAAATCCTTAAAGTCGAATTGATCTTTAGACGCTTCATAAACGCTACGACTCACCAAAATTTGTCCACCAGTGGCAATGCCTTGCAGGCGGGAAGCGACATTTACCTCGTCGCCGATTGCGGTGTAGTCCATATGACGCGGCGAGCCAATATTGCCCACAACGACCTGCCCCGAGGTGATGCCGATACCTGTGTGAAAGTTCTCTCGAATCCAGTGCTCCGGAATCCGGGCAATGCGCTGCTGCATATTGATGGCCGTTTGAATCGCCTTTTGCTCAGAATTCAGCAGATTAGAAGGCGCACCGAATAAAGCCAGAATCATGTCTCCCACGAACTTGTTGACAGTACCATCATGTTTGAAAATGACGTCTACCATGTGGGTGAAATATTCATTCAAATAATTGACGATTTGTTCGGGGGCTAGCTCTTCGCATTTACTGGTGAAGTTCCGAATATCGGAAAACAAGATTGAGACATTCCGCTTGCGGGGATTTAGGCTAATGTCTTCCTCTAATTCAAGAATGGCCTCGACAACTTGCGAAGCCAAGTATCGCTCTAGATGATTTTTGATTCGTTCTTCTGAGAGCTTTTGTTCATGCAAGATAGCGTTTTCAATCGCGATCGCGGCTTGAGAAGCTAATACCCCTAGTAGCTTTAAATCGGCTGCCGTGTACTGCACGGATTCATGGTTGCTGATGTTAATCACGCCCAGTATTTTTTCTTGGCCTTTTAATGGCACACACATGAGCGATCGCAAATTGTGGGCACTGGGTACATATCGTTGGTCGGCCTGTACGTTGTTGATGATTTCGGCTTTACCCGTGCTCGCCACATTGCCAGCGATACCTTCCCCAATCTTGAGGGATAGCTTGGGAAACGATTCGCCGCCAAACGCCGCAATCACATCCAGCTGTTGGGTATCTTCATTCACCAGCATGACGGAGCCGTTGCTGGTTTCCAGAATTTCCTGAGCTTCTTGCAAAATTAGATTGGCCACAGCGACTAATTCCAGATTGGCCGAAATGCGATCGCCCAGTTTGTAGATTAAATTCAGCTCTTTGTACTTATCTAACGTCTCTTGAGCCAGCTGCTTTTTCGCAAATTCTTGATCTAGAGAGTAAGAAAGGAGCTCTGCGATCGCCGCCGCTTGAGGGGAAGGGCTGCAGGCCCAACCCAGGATCTCTTCCTGAAACTGGATGGCAAAGCGTTGACTGCTGTCGCCTTGGGGCTGTCCCATGAGGGGACTACCGTCGCTGCCCTGAATCCATACCGGAGTATCGAGGGCGGCCATGAGGCTATGTACCACTGATGAAAATTCTTTTTTTCTGAGGAGGCGCTTAAGGGTGATCGCTGCCATTGGAGGTATTGCCTGACAATAAAATGAATAAGACGTTTTCCATCTCTTTCTGAAACCGCAGCGCTTTTACCTCATCAGACTGTTGCCAAAAATCAGCATTAGCAATGATCAGATCGGGCGAATTGGCGGTGGCTTTAGCTTTGAACTCTTCACCATCCAGTGCTTCCGAAACGGTATATCCCTTCGATTGCAGAATTGTGGTCAAGAGCCTGACAGTAGATACATCCTGGTCAACAATCAGTACGTGCTTTTTGGATGCGCCTTGGGCCAAGAGCGCATCAATTTCTGATAACAGCCCATCGGTGTCGATGGGTTTGTTGAGATAGCGATCGATTCCTACTTTAAAGCCCTGCTCTCGGTCTTCCAAAATCGAGAGGATAATGATCGGAATCTCCATGGTGTCAGGGTTACTTTTGAGCACCGCAGCGGCATCAATGCCGCCCATCTGGGGCATCATGACATCCATCACAATCAGGTCAGGGCGTTGTCGCTTGACTTGCTCAATGGCTTCTAAGCCATTCGCGGCTTGCGCCACGTGATAGCCCTGAGCGGTCAATTCTTGCCGCAGCAGTTCCCGAATATTGGCGTCATCATCCACCACAAGAATGTGCTTTTCCTGCGGATGCGCTGCCGCGGGTGTGGCGTTGACAGATCGCTGCAGCTGTTTCACAAACGCATCAATATTCAGCGGTTGCAGATTACCTGAAATGCTGACCGGGCAGGGGAGGGAAAAGGTAAAAGTGCTGCCATGCCCCAAGTCGCCTTCTACCCAAATAGTGCCGCCGTGGTGTTCCACAATTTGTTTGCAAATCGGTAGCCCCAACCCCGTGCCCTGCGGTTTGTCGGTCAGAGTGTCGCCAATTTGCTTAAAGCGCTCAAATACCTTGGGCTGATCTTCGGGACGAATGCCGAGTCCGGTGTCGATGACGCTGACTCGGATCTGGTTGCCGACTTGTTGGGCGCGGCAGGTGATCGCTCCCGTATCAGTGAATTTGATCGCATTAGATAGCAGGTTAATGACGACCTGGATTAGCCGATCTCGATCGCCCATAATCTCCGGTAAATCTGGCTCAATCTCACGGTGCAGCGGTAGAGATTTTTGCTCGAAGAGAGAAGACGTGGCGGCGATCGCGCGATCCAGTACAGTGGCGATCGCCAAGGGCTCCATTTTCCAGTCCACCTTGCCCGCTTCCATCTTGGCGATGTCTAAAACATCGTTGATTAAGTCCGTCAGCCGTTCTCCTTCGGAAACAATGATGTTGATATTGCTGCCCACTTGCTTGATCGCGCGTTGGGTTTTCTTTTCCTCTGATTGGACAGCCGGAAAAATTACCTCCTCCAACTTTTTTTGAATGAGTTTGGCAAAGCCTAGCACCGAGGTTAGCGGTGTACGTAATTCGTGAGATACCGTCGAGATGAAATCAGTCTTGATCCGATCTATATCTGCCAGGCGCTGATTCTCGGCTTGGAGCCGCTCGTTGAGATCCCCAATTTCAGCATTGGCTTGTTCTAGCTGTTGAGCACCGTCGAGCAATTGAGCATTCATCATTTCCAGCGCGACAGCCGTCTCTTTGCGCTCTTGAAAGGCATCGCTAATGCGATCTCGCATTTGCCGAAACGCCGTGATCACATCGCCTAATTCGTCTTGGCGGGAAGACGATAAAAACTGCGCTTCTTCAAGCGATCGATCCTCGGTGATCAGCTCTTCGGTTAGTTTGAGATCCCGCCGCAAGCGCAGAATTGGATCGAGCACAATGGGTCCCAATGCCGCCATCGTGCCTGCGGTCACAAAGACTGAAATCAGTAAAATTAACAGCGCAATGTTCCGCAGGTATTCCCGGACAAAATCGTTGACCGGAGAGGCATCCAGGCGAACAACGACATAGTAGTCAGGCAATTGTGAGGGCTGCCAAGCTACGTCATACCAATCCCCAGTTTCCCCCCTGAGGTAGTAGAACTCGTAAGCGGTGCGAGCCTGCTCCAGGTCAAAGTTGGGTGCTTCACCAAAGCTGCTTAAGGATTCTTGAGTGTCGGGATCGTACAGTACACCACCCAAGACCAAATCGGTCTCCCGGGCCTGTTCAAACTCTGCCATCAGCACCTTTGGTGGCGCATCAGGTGGATTCAGGTTGGCGATCGCCTCTAAAATCAAGCTGCATTTTTGCTGTAGTTCCAGTAACTTTTCGCGCTCACGACGAAAGGCGGCAGGGACTAGAATCAGCACCTCGATCACAATAATGCTGAGAAACACCCAGAGCACAATCCGCCAAGATAACCGAGCGGTAAACACTCGTGGCCAAGCTCCAAACCGAGACGACATAGGCGCAGTATCCGTACGGGGCATGAGCGGAAAACAATGCTGAGCAATGGTCGCAGGGTCGGCACTCACCGACGGATCAAGTCACACCACGCTCTAGAAAAGCTTTAGGGAAAAGAAGCGTAAGTCTGGCTGGCATCGGACCATGAATGGCTAAATCTTACGGGTATTCACTGACTTTTTCCGGAGTCTCTCAGGAATTTTAATGTCGATATGGCTTCCTCAGAATGGCTTAGAGACTCAGTCATGCAAGATGATGATGCCGAGTTGTCAGCGCACGTATGGCTAGGCATCGCTTAGAATGCATGGGCGCGTTCTTGCTATGCAATCACCATGCTTATGGCTGCGACTAACCGCCAACCACATTCGATTCAGACGCTGCCAGGTCTCAGTGCGGAGCACGCCACCCTGTTGCAGCAAGCGGGATTGGTGACGACCACTGATTTGCTCAAAGTGGCGCGATCGCCCAAGCAATTACAGGCGATCGCGGCCCAGCTCAAACTACCTCTACGCAATTTACAAAAATGGGTTGCCTTAGCCGAGTTGGCCAGTTTACCGAGCGTGGGCAGCGAATACTGCGGTTTGTTGTTACACAGTGGCGTTGCATCTGTGGCGCAACTCTCGGTCCTTGCTCCAGGTCGTTTGCATACTCAGGTTCGCAAACTACACACCATGACCATGCGCCGTTCTGACCTCTGTCCTACGCCGGACCAAGTGGTGCAGTGGGTCCGCGAAGCGAAACTCGCTCAAGGCCAGTCCTGATAAAGTCAGGCAGAAAATAAGTCGCCCCCTTGAAGCCATCAAGCTATCAAAGGGGCGATTGGTGGTTACCAGTTCCGTGCTAAACCGCGAGGGTGCAAGCGCCACCCAATCCACAGCTCAGTTCTTCCTTCGTGACTTTGCCGTCATGATCTAGATCGAGTGCGTCAAACACCGCATCCGTCCCCATCCACTCTTCGCGAGTGATGAGACCATCGCCGTCTAGGTCATAGGCTGCAAAGAGATCCTGGGTGGCATGGTTCGCAAGCGATTCACCTTTGCTTAGCTGCACCAAGCGATCTGCCAGCAATTGCTCTAGCGATTCAAGAGCCTTGCTAAAGCCTTTGATGCCTTCGTCCAGCTTTTCTGAAGCCATCCGGTCATCCTGATGCATTTGATCAAAGGTGGCTTTATCCATGGCGATTTTCTCGATATCCATGTCTGTCGCCTTCGCTGGATCGAGTTTGCGCTCCAGCGTTTCTACCTGTTCTTGGAGTTGGGAGAGCAGCTTAGGCGAAATCGTCAATAAATCGCATCCCGCAAGTTCGCGAATTTCGCCGATGTTACGGAAGCTAGCGCCCATGACCTCGGTTTGGTAGCCAAACTTTTTGTAGTAGTTGTAAATTTCAGTGACTGACTGCACGCCCGGATCTTCGGTGGGAGCATATTCTTTGCCAGTCTCTTTTTTGTACCAGTCGAGAATACGGCCAACGAAGGGGGAAATGAGAGTGACGCCGGCTTCTGCACAGGCGATCGCCTGGTGCAAGCCAAACAGTAAGGTCAAATTACAGTGAATGCCTTCTTTTTCCAAAATCTCAGCGGCCTTGATGCCTTCCCAGGTCGCCGCAATTTTGATCAGTACGCGATCTCGACTCATCCCAGCGGCTTCGTACTGGGAAATTAGATCACGCGCGGTGGCGATCGTGCCCTCAGTGTCGTAAGACAGTCGGGCATCCACTTCGGTTGATACCCGGCCGGGAATAATCTCTAAGATTTTCAGGCCAAATGCTACCGCCAAACGCTTAAAGGCCAGATTCGCAATTTCTTTATCGGAGGCGTCGTCTCCCGCTTCCTGCTTCGCGTTCAGCAATGTTTCATCGACAATGCCATGGTACTGGGGCATCTGGGCCGCTGCGGTAATGAGCGAAGGATTGGTCGTTGCATCGCGGGGCGTAAACTGCTCGATTGCCTGAATATCACCGGTATCTGCTACTACAATCGTCAGTTCGCGGAGTTGCTCAAGTAAACTCTGGGCCATGTCTTTTTCCTTTCACGAGTGAGAAGACGTCTGGGTCATTATTCTATCCAGGGGCTTGGTTGGGCGCAGTCAATAGACAGGCAGAAACATCGGGGCAGAGCCTACAACTTATTATTGATTTGCTTGCTGTTTAGATGCCTCTAATTGACATCATGATGAGCCGGTTTTAGGTGTCACTCTGCACTTGTAAAAAGTGGGCTGACTGCCTCCCAAAGGCTCTGGCTATGGGAGATTCACTGTTCGGATCGCCTGAATGGAGGACGGGCCGTCAGCGCTCTGGCATCGTTGCGCTACATACTCCACCTGCAAATAATTCTGGAGCGTTGCACAACGGCAACTGGTCAACCTCGGTGATTGAGCGGCTAACCGCGATGATGGCAAATAGGCTGATACCGCCACCATTCAGGGGCCTTTCTGAGCGGCTGTTATGGTCTTAGCCAAGCACGTCAGATGCTTATAGAGAGAGCGATACAAAGCTTTTTTGAAGGTCATTTTGTTGGTGAGATAGCAGTGCGTCAGCCCGATGTTGCTCTGAGTAGACGAGAATTCGCGATCGCCACCAACAGTCTTCACAAAGTTGTTAGCTTTGAAGACCAAATCCCAGCGATATTCCGCAGAACTCCTCAACATTTTTCAACGCAATCCCGAAAGATCTGTGACTGCGGGAAAATAGCGCTCTGCTGCCAAGAGCAGTTGGAGCAGTTGGAAATGGTGGCAAAATCAACCGTACTCCATCACCTTGAGGCGAAGATTCTGCTGGTGCGATGGAAACGCTACTGTTGCTATCGACGATTGGAGTAACTGCTGAAGTCATTTTGACCTCCATTGGCCTTGATGACTCGGCCGATTACAGCGAGGACCACATCACCACAAAGCAAGAAGTGCTCATACAGCTAGCCTGAAATAGTCTTGCTGCTCATAAACAAGTTTCCTTACCTGTTAAGGACTATGCCATTAGCCAGCGAAGGTGATTCTCTTCGCCAAGTCTTGGAGCTGTTAAAAATGCCTTGTAATGACTGAATCAACGTCAAAGGCATTATGAATGTCAAGGACGTTAGTTCGGTGAGCTGTCACTTTAGCTAGACTTGGCCTATTGCTGAAGCAGTTCTTTAAAACTTACTTAGCAATCAACACCAATGCTTTTGCTTGTTGGCTTCAGGCTAAATCTGAAAATAAGGGCGAACGAGGGGATTCGAACCCCCGAGTGGCGGAACCACAAGCCGCTTATTGG
>CAZFWL010000100.1:0-7914 GCA_964522775.1 uncultured Halomicronema sp. | reverse complement strand
GAGTTCCTCAATATGCGTCTGCCCGAGCCATTTATCTAAAGAGGATGCACAGGTCTGGGCTGAGCTGATAAAATAAGGGACTTGCGAATCCAAGATCAGTTTACTAGGATCGAGGTCTTGCTATTTTCAGTCGTTGTCAATATTAAGCAGTCAAACATCCATGATTAAGTTACGTCTAAAGCGGTTTGGTAAGAAGCGTGAAGTCAGCTACCGTATCGTAGCCATGCCTAGCCAAAGCCGCCGTGATGGTCGTCCCCTCGCTGAATTGGGCTACTACAACCCTCGTACTGATGAGACGCGGTTAGAGGTGCCTGAAATTGTCAGCTGGTTACAAAAAGGAGCTCAGCCAACTCCAACTGTCCGCAGCATTTTGCAAAAAGCCAGCGTTTTTGAGCAGATCAAGTAAGTGCGATTCGCAGCTAAGTCCCTCTACTCCGACTTAGCCTTACTGAAAACCTCATGAGATAGGCTGCAATGGCTGAAAAACCAGATTACGAGGGCCTAGTCAGTTACCTGATGAAGCCCTTTCTTGACTCCCCCGAAGCGCTAAAAACTGACATTGAACGAGTTGCTGGCAAGCCTCGAGCGACCCTCAGAGTTGCCTTTTCGCCAGAAGATCGGGGTCGTATGTTTGGGCGGGGTGGTCGCAATATTCAAGCCATTCGGACAGTATTGCAGGCGGCTGCGGCCCTTTATGATGAACGGGTAGCCCTAGACGTGTACGGCGAGTCGGCTCATCAATCTCGCAATAGTGATGATGAAGGTGGCGGTTCGCGTCGCCGTCGTCCTCCCCGCCGGGGAGAGCGCCCTGCCCCGCCCCGCAAGAAATAACTGTTCTTTTAACGCTGAGATGCCTCTGCATGCAGCAAACTGCTCATATCGATTTGTCGTCCTCTGAGGGTGCGATCGCGCTTTCCGGCCAGCAGAACGACAACATCAAATTTATTGCAGAACAAACCGGAGCAAAAGTTGCCCTGCGGGGCCGCGATCTGTTGCTATCGGGCACAGCCAAAGGGGTTGAGCTCGCACAGAAGATTGTTCGCGCTTTGGAACCGTTGTGGAGCGAAGGCACCATCATTAGTCGAGCCGATATTTTGACGGCTCGGCAAGCCATCAATACCGACCAACTAGATGAGTTGCGGGCCATCCAAAGTGAAACCGTCACCCGCACCCGTCGCGGTGAGGTGGTCAGGGCAAAAACGTTTCGCCAGCGCCAATACATCCAAGCCCTTCAGAAGCACGACCTGATTTTTTGTTCTGGCCCTGCCGGTACCGGCAAGACCTTTTTGGCAGCGATGGTGGGCGTTCAAGCCTTGCTAAATGATGAGTACGATCGGTTAATTTTGACTCGTCCTGCCGTCGAAGCAGGTGAACGACTCGGCTTCTTGCCTGGCGATTTGCAGCAAAAGGTAAATCCTTACTTGCGTCCTCTATACGACGCTCTGCACGAACTGATCGATCCCGAGAAAATCCCCAGTTTGATGGAGCGCGGAGTCATCGAAGTCGCGCCACTCGCTTACATGCGAGGAAGGACCTTGAGTAACGCTTTCGTGATTTTGGATGAAGCGCAAAACACGACGCCCGCTCAAATGAAAATGGTCTTAACCAGATTAGGCTTTCAGTCGCGGATGGTGATTACGGGCGATACGACTCAGACTGATCTGCCCTCCACCCAAACCTCCGGCATGGCGGTGGCTCAAAAAATTCTCGCGTCAGTGGAGGGCATTGCCTTTTGCAAGCTAACGCAAGCTGATGTAGTGCGACACCCCTTGGTACAGCGCATTGTGGCTGCCTATGAAAATTACGAAACCGCTCGCCCTCGGCGTCAACCCGCTGGCTGAGCGAAGGCATTTCGCAGCTAGGATCCGCGCGGGCGCAACACGTAATATTCAGCCAAGCGGGTTTGAAACTGATGCCAGTGAGTTTGAATGCCGTTAGCATCAAGCCAGAAGGCTTGTGCTGGTGCATCATCGAGGGCAATCGCAATTAGCGCCCCTGCAATTTCGATGCCGCTGGCCTCATAAACCTGTTCAATCGCCTGAGCATAGGCGCTGACCTGGAGGCAATAATCGCCAATCCATTCCAGCTTTTTCGGCTTCAACGCCGTTTTCCAGTCGCAAACGCAGAGCTTGCCCTGATAGACCATCACCGCATCGGGAAAACCCACGTATCCGGCCTCGTGCCAGACCGCACCTTCCACCAGTAGTGCCTCCTCCACGTCATTGAGGATGGGCTGCATTGACGTCCAGTAACCACCCAGGTCAGCAGGAATATCCACCTCATCGCCCCGCAAAAAAGCGGCAATTTGTTTATGTAACCGAGTTCCTGCTGAGGATGCTTTGTTAGAGATTGACTGAGCGGCTTCTGTACCAATGCGCTGACGCCACTCATACAGCGCCTTTCTAGTCTCAGCTGGCTTCGTTGCTGAAAGTACGGTTGTCACTCCCGGATACTGATGGCCATTGATCTCGTAGACTCGCCGCCGGTTCACCCGCACAGTTTTGGCTTGGTACTGCTCTAGCTTCAAAAGAGAACTCCTGCACCTGCGATCGCAACTAGATGATCATTATCGCTGGCCGTTCAGCATAAAGACACTTATCGAGCTGTTTCAACTAGCAGCACAGCACCTGCCTCAAAGACGCAACTCCACAACAACCGGAAGGTGATCAGAGCCAATGTCAGGGCCCACATACACTTGTGTCACTGTCAAAGCTGGACTGACCAGCCCATGATCAATCGGAATCGCCAACGACTTCGCTAACCAATTGGAAAGTGGAAAAGAGGGGCCGCTCGGCCAACTAGGCAAAATCCCAAAGCCATCGCGAACATTCCTGAGGCCCGTTTGTTGTTGTAAGCGCCGATAATAGGGCGACCACATGGTGATGTTAAAGTCACCAATTACCACTGTCGGTTGCGTCACACCCTGGACAAACTGACCAAGCTGTTCGAGTTGGCGATTGCGAGACTGGAAAGATCGAGGACTCACAGGCGGCAGGGGATGAGTGCCCACAATCGCCAGCGGCTGCTCGTTAACAGTCGTTGTGGCGACGATGCTAGGCATGCTATCAGCAGCAAAGTTGACCAGTTCCGCATCGGTGAACGGATATCGGCTGTACAGTACGATGCCAAAGTTATTCTGCTCATTGCCTTCCCCAAACAAATAGGGCAACTCTGCGGTCAGTTCATCAAGCTGCTCAAGCCAAAGACTATCCACTTCCATGAATAAGGCCAGGTCAGGATGCACCTGCTGCGTCCATTGCAATACCGCTTCGAAGTCACGATTTTGGCTGTTGACGTTGGCTATCAGAATGCGGAAGTTACCTGGCTCACCCATAGTCAGAAAATGAGGTGGCAGATACCAGGTCAAGAGGTTAACTGTCAGGGCAGTGGCACAAGCCAACCCCAGGAGTAACGGCAAACGACGACGAGTTAGCCCAATGCCTCCCAAAGCCAACCCACTCATCCACCAGTACTGCCTCTGAAAGTGCGATAGCAATTCGAGATAAAGTGGCCAACCCCAATGACTACTGAGCAAGGCGATCGCGGTGACCACGACAATGGCAATCAGTCCAGTCCAGGCGACAACAGCGCCAAAGCTTACTTGTCGTTGACCCATACAATTAAAAACCCCACTCATAGGAGTAGGGCACACAGTCTAAGTACTGAATTTGAGAGCTATGCCGCACCATTGACAGCGATCGCATGGCTGCGAATGGCCTGCAAATTTTGGGTCAAGTCATGCCGCAGATGTCGTTCGATCAACACTGCGGGAATAGCTCGAGGCGGACAAACCGTAATTTCGTAGTTCAAGCGAGTGACTTCGTCGGAGTCCTCGGCACGCTCTAATTTCCAGACTCCCTCAAACGCTTTGAAGTCGCCTTCGACCATCGAAAACCCAATTCGGTGGGGAAACTGCTCGACCATATCGAGGACGACCCGAGCACAAAACTGAATATTGAGGAAACATTGGGAGCCAACTTGCTCCAACAAGGTACGCGAGTCGTCCGTTTCTAAACGACGACTAACAGCCAGGTTGGGAATGAAGTTAGACAGATTTTCATAATCGGTCAGAATGCCCCAGACTTGCTCAACCGGACAGGGAATGGAAATTGAAGCGAGAATCCGGCGATGACGGTGCGGGAGCTTTTCCGTCTCGATAGCTAAATTCCCCTCGCTGGGTAAAGCTTCCAGCGACGGCTCCAAGGGCATGTCATTTTCGGTTTCGAGCGGAGTCGCGTCAGTCATTATGCTGCTTGCCGATACCTACTGAATATTAGACCCAAATTTCCACGATTGATCAAGTCCATGGCATGAACTTCAGCCAAAAAATATTGACTTAGGATTGAGTCGTTAATTTACAGGTTACTGTGGGCCTCTGTCGTCATATCACCGTGGAATCGCGGCAGTTTCCACCAGGACTGTTTCTCGTTCCGTGAAATCTCTATGTTTTGACGAGATTGTCAGCAACCTAGATTTTGTTGACGTTAGCTGCATCTAAAACATTTGCACTATATTTTGGTTAGGAAAATCCGGAGTTCGCTATGACCGCAGACATGCTCCAAGTTGTCGGCACCGTGAAAGGCCCTGGCGAAAATGGCAACGAATATTTGTTCATCACTGCCGATAATCGCGAGGTCAAAATCGGCGAATTTGTTGCATATAAGGTACAGCAGGGCAACGAAACCCTCGATATTTTGGGCAAAATTGCCGATCGCCGCTTAATTGACCACCTACCCGATCGCATTTTTGCTGATACCGAGATCAGTCCAGAAGCGATCGCGGCTCTCGTCGGTTTTGCCTACCCTGACCCAGAAATTTATGAGGTCACGGTCACGGTCATTGGCTATTTCCATCCCGCCTTGGGGTTCATCAATCCACGTCTGACGCCAGATCCTGGTGCCAAAGTTTACCGCGTGGATGATGCAACGCTGGTCAAGGTGGTAAACAAAAAGCAGCCAGGAGAAATCGGCGGAGCCCATGTGGGTTCACTACTGCTGCGACCGGGGGAAGCCGTGCCGGTGGCGCTAGACGTCAAGGAACTGGTGAGTACTCACATGGCGATTCTGGCGGGAACCGGTTCCGGTAAGTCTTATACCGCTGGAGTGCTGATTGAGGAACTGTTGCGTCCGAATAACCGCGCCGCCGTTCTGGTGTTTGATCCCCACGGGGAATACGGCACCCTGGGCGATATGCGAGGGCATCCAGCCTTTCAAGGCCAGGATGGCTATGCCCCCCAAGTCAAGGTGTTGACGCCTGAAGATATTCGCATTCGGATGTCATCGCTGGATTACTACGATGTGATGACGCTGCTGCCCAATATGAGCGATCGCCAGCAGGCTATTCTCAGCAAGGCATTCAAAATTCTCAAACGACATCGCCATGGTGACTATCGTTGGGATGTAGAAGACTTGATTCGCGCTGTCAATGAAGCAGACACCAGCGAAGACGAAGAGGGGAATCCCAAAATTGGCTCCTCGGCTCCCGCGATCGAGTGGAAATTAGAAAAATTAGCTAGTTCAGACTACTTTCACCAGGCTGAACATTTAGCGCCCAAAGATTTGTTTGAGCCGGGCCAAGTCACCGTGCTTCAGATGAACGAAATTAGCCAGGAAGAGCAGCAGGTGATTTGTGCTGCGGTGCTGCGCCAGAGCTACCAGGCGCGCATGGGGACGGAGAAAAACAATATTGCTGAAAGCGAAGAAAATTATTTGCCCTATCCAGTATTCATTTTGCTGGAAGAATCACATCGCTTTGCCCCAGCCCACGAACCGGCTCGCTGCAAGCAAGTACTGCGCACCATTCTAAGCGAGGGGCGCAAGTTTGGGATGGGCGTCGGCCTGATTACCCAGCGTCCCGGCAAGCTGGACTCTGATGTGCTGTCTCAGTGCATGAGCCAGTTTCTCATGCGCATTGTGAATCCCGTGGATCAGGAAAGCTTGAAATATGGCGTGGAAGCAGCCGGTCGGGATCTGTTGAAAGAATTACCTGCGCTCACAAAGGGCCAGGTGATCATTTCTGGGGCCTGTGTGAACACCCCGGTGCTGTGTCAAGTCCGCAAGCGGCTGACGCAGCACGGGGGTGAAACAATGGATGCACCTCAAGACTGGCAAAATTATTTTCAACAGCACCACGAGCGCCAACGCAAAATTGCTAAAGCTACCGTGGCCCGCCCGAAGCCAGCAGAAACTGTCGGTGGCATCAGTATTGAGTAGCGCGATCGCCCTTCAAGCCGATTTCCCTAAGGGGGGGCTTTGGAGGCGCTCGACAGGGATCGCCTCATCTCATATTCCACCCACCGGGAATCATTGGGATAAGGTGCAATGTGTCCAGTTTTGACAAAGCCTAAGCGCTGGTAAAACGCGATCGCCCCCGCATTCCCTGAAGTCACCATCAAGTACAACGCTGCGGCTTGTTTTGCGATCGCCCAATCAACCACCGCATTAACCAGTTGCTTCCCCACGCCCCCTTGGCGATAGTCTGGCGCCACCCACATTGATACCAGTTCCGCTCGGACAGGGGTATCGGAATCAAGCAACCCAACCGAGATTGCCTGGGCTGCGTCGCCATCAAACGCTAAATAACCAATCGTCTTGTCACCATTGCATCGGGCGGCGCGTTGTTGCCAGTCAGCAGTAGTGAACTGTACTTCGCGATCGTAAGTTGAACCAAACGCCCAAGGCGAGTCTTGTAGAGCTCGCAGCCGAATCTTTCGCAGGGGATCGGCCATGGTTGGAGTCACGGGTTTTAAGATCATCATCCGGCGAATCTCCAACTTGCTTCAGCTCTCATCATTCCGGTAGCTACTAGTTCACCGGCAATGGATTCGAATCCTGAACCGCCAGCGAACTTACCCCATCAACCCCAAGAATCCATCAGTCACTACAAGCCGCATTTTTTGCCGGGAATTACTGCACGTATCGGTCTGAACAATAAGACTAAGCACTGCCTGGTATTCGTCACCCCCGGAGAAGAAAATGCTCGGACACCTAACGTCAAACAGCCAAAAAATTGCCTGATTTGAATGATCCCCGTATAATCCTGTAGTTAAATCTGTTGTAAATCTTAAGATTTAATCTTCGTTCCCTGAAAAACCGTATGCGATTTCGACTACCCAGGCCTTACACCATTTTAGTGACACGAACTGGTGAAACGCCTATTGCGATTACTTTGCGACCGCTGCCGCTCATTTTGATGGGCCTGCTTTTAGCCGCTGTGCCCGTAGTTTGGGTGTCTCAACTGCTGGGGCAAAATGAGCAGCTCGCGGAAGAAAATGAAACTCTCACAGAAACGGCAACTGAGGTCCTAATTGAGCTAGAAACTCTGGACTCTGAGGTCGAAGATTTGCGTGAACGAGCCGGTGTCCCCGAAACCAGTTCTAGCGATCGCTCCTCCGTTGATACTCCGCGAGGCGGCGTAGCACAGACAGCTGATGCAGGCGATTTGTTTGCTTTGGCCAAGTCACGGATGCCGCAGATTGATACAAAGCTTAAGGCTCAAGTGCGCCCAGCGCTTGAAGACACGCTGGCAGAAGAGGCCGCGCAAGCAGCGGCTTTTCCGAGCGCCAAGCCAATTGATGGGGCATTGAGAGTGACCTCAGAGTTTGGTCTAAGGCGCAATCCGTTTGGGGGATCAAGCTATGAGATGCACAATGGCATCGACTTCGGCGGGCCTACAGGAACGCCAATTTACGCGACTGCTGATGGGGTCGTCGTCACCGCCCAGCATTCGGGTGGCTATGGTAAGTATGTGGTGATTGACCACGGCTACACCTATGAGACGCTGTATGCTCACCTGTCTGAAATTGAGGTGCAGACGGGCGATCGCGTCAAACGCGGTGCATTGATCGGCGCGCTGGGTTCCACTGGACGCTCTTCTGGGCCGCACCTGCATTACGAAGTGCATCGCAATGGCCAA
>CAZFWL010000099.1:0-7948 GCA_964522775.1 uncultured Halomicronema sp. | reverse complement strand
ATTAGACATCTGATTAATACCAGTGGCTGTAACGATGGGCTTATCCTCCAAAACCTGAGCGGAACAACTCAGATGTAAATTTTCGTCTAAATTCTACTTGATTCAACCATTTTTCTGAAATTTTTGCGCTGATTCAATCAATAATCTTTCAGCAGGTAGGTTTTTGTCAGGATTGATCTCTGACTAGAGGAGTTGACGAAGCGACTCCTCTTAGGGCAATCTATAGAACTGCGGTAGCAAGCGACTTAAACAGTTGTCCCCTGCTCAAGTCCAGTAAGCGGAACTGGCGGAATTGGTAGACGCGCTAGATTCAGGTTCTAGTGTTCGCAAGAACTTCCGGGTGCAAGTCCCGGGTTCCGCATCATTCAAAAATTCTATTTTTTCCCTGTTGTTTGTGGTGCTGCAAAGTGGTAGTGCAGTCGGCATGTGACAAGGAAAAAATTACCAATCTTTGATTAATTCACAGTGGAGTGATTAGTTTTCTGTAATCTAGTGGCAACTACAGGTGAACCGCTGTGCTCACAAGTTTGAAAAATCCTTGGGTCAAGACTCTACGCAAGCTACACCAAGCGAAATATCGGCGACAGCAGCAGCAGTTTTTATTAGAAGGCACACACTTGATACAGGAGGCGATCTCGGCCGAGTACCCATTGTTAGCGGTATGTGCGACGTCTGAGTGGCAGGTCCGACATCCGGATTTGTGGCAACAGTTGAGCCAATGTACTGAACGTCAGGAAATGGTGAGTGCGGATGTGCTAGCAGCGATCGCGACCACGCAGACACCGGATGGTGTTGTTGCGATCTCGCCTGGTGAAACCGTAACGACGACTATTCACCGACCTAGCCTGGGACTCGCACTCGAAGATATTCAAGACCCTGGCAACGTCGGAACGCTGATGCGGACAGCGGTAGCTGCGGGCAGTGATGGTCTCTGGCTGAGCCAAAATAGTGTTGACTTGACGAGTCCTAAAGTGCTGCGAGCCTCTGCAGGGCAATGGTTTCGCCTGCCCAAACAAGTCGGTGTTGATCTGTCAGCACAATTGTTGACATGGCGTGAGCAGGGTTGTCAGATTCTCGCAACCGCTTCAGCTGGATCCGTCCCTTATACGCAGCTTGACCTGACGCGTCCGACTGTTTTGGTGATGGGCAATGAAGGCGCTGGACTGTCATCCGATGCGATCGCGGCAGCTGATCAGACAGTGGCGATTCCCATGATGAATGGCGTGGAGTCGCTCAATGTGGGGGTGGCCGCTGCGGTCGTTCTGTTTGAAGCACTACGCCAACGTCAGCAGCTGGTTTAATCCGAACCTCTGCTGTTTACCAACGAGCCTCAATCTTATGGCGTTCAGGTGTCATCCTTTGCTGCCATAAATTGCTCAATATCTTGTACCGCTTCATCCAGTAGCTGACCCAAATCATCCTGATTACGGGGGCCAGTATCGGTTCGCAAGTGAGCCTCAGATGCTAGCGATGGTTGCTCAGTCTGTGGGGACTCTGTGCCATCTGGTTCTGCAGAGTCTGAGGCCAGCACAGTTTCTAACTCATCTAGAGCATTGACAAATTTTCGTGCGGCCTGACGGCGATGGTCTTGTGGCTGATGATTCATGGCTGTAGGACACGGTTTGAGGTCAAACAATGCGTTTACAAACATCTTTGGCACGGTAAATAGGCTGCCATAAAGACACGATTGGTCTAAGCCAGCCTGTTAGGTAAAGCGCGATCGCACTTGCCCCCATGAGTAGCAACGATTGCATGATAGCCATCGAGCCTCGTTGCTGAGTGAGACTCTATTTAGAGTAACTAAGATGCAGAAACTTCTGGGAGCTTGTCTTAACTGCCCTCCTTCGTCAAGATAGGTAAGGGCAGTTTTGCGCTAGGGCGAAACCTCGCACAGACAGGCCACAAAACGATACCTTAGAATTCGCTGCGATTGCTTAGGAGAAAGCTGTGAGTCAAGCCTTTGACTACGATTTGGTGATTATTGGTGCTGGAGTTGGTGGGCACGGGGCAGCGATTCATGCTGTTCGTCGGGGTCTCAAGACTGCCATCATCGAGGCTGCTGACATGGGTGGTACCTGTGTCAACCGTGGCTGTATTCCCTCCAAAGCACTGCTAGCAGCGTCGGGCCGGGTCCGCGAAATGCAAGACACCCACCATTTAGAATCCCTGGGCATTCAAGTGGGTGGCGTATCCTTCGACCGGGAAGCGATCGCAGGCCATGCCAATAACCTGGTCAGCAAAATCCAAGGCGATTTGACCAATAGCCTGACTCGCTTAGGTGTGGATACGATTCGGGGTTGGGGCCGTGTCGCGGGCGAACAAAAAGTGGTTGTCACCACTGAAGCAGGTGACCAGACCATCACCGCTAAAGACATCATGTTGTCGCCCGGATCCATCCCTTTTGTTCCGCCAGGTATTGAAATTGATAATAAGACGGTGTTCACCAGCGATGCCGCTGTGAAATTAGAGTGGTTGCCCGAATGGGTTGCCATCATTGGCAGTGGCTACATCGGCTTAGAATTCTGCGATGTTTATACGGCCTTGGGCTCTGAAGTCACCATTATCGAAGCCCTCGATAAGATCATGCCGACTTTTGATCCTGACATCGCAAAAATTGCCCAGCGCGTGCTTATCAATCCGCGACCCGTGGAAACGCGGGCAGGAGTACTGGCGATGAAAGTCACTCCCGGATCACCAGTGGTGATCGAATTAGCTGATCGCGAAACTAAAGAAGTCGTTGACGTTTTAGAAGTGGACGCTTGCCTAGTAGCAACGGGGCGTATTCCGGCAACGAAAGATTTGGGTTTAGAGCGGGTCGGTGTGGAAACCGATCGCCGCGGTTTTATTTCTGTTGATGACGAGCTGCGAGTGGTGCGTGATGGAGAACCGGTGCCGCACTTATGGGCGATCGGAGATGCTACTGGCAAGATGATGTTGGCCCACACAGCGTCGGCCCAAGGCGTGGTTGCTGTCGATAATATTTGTGGGGAGTCGCGTACAGTCAACTATCGCAGCATTCCGGCGGCGGCGTTTACCCATCCTGAGGTGAGCTTTGTCGGGATGACCGAGCCCCAAGCCAAAGCCTATGCCGATGAAAATGGCTTTGCCATTGCGACCGTGAAAACGTATTTCAAAGGCAATTCCAAAGCTTTGGCCGAGGGTGAATCTGATGGGTTAGCCAAGGTTATTTATCGCAAAGACACGGGTGAAATTCTCGGTGCGCACATTATTGGCTTGCATGCGTCTGATCTCATTCAGGAAGCGGCGAATGCCATCGCGCAGGGGCAAACCGTCACAGCTTTGTCCTATTGTGTTCATACTCATCCCACGCTCTCAGAAGTGATGGATGAGGCCTTTAAGCGTGCAGTCGTTAGTGCATAAGGCTGGTTCTCATGGAAATTCGCCGCCGGTCTCCGTATCCCGAGGTATCTGTGCAAAGTTTGACGTATAGAATCAAGGCTCCTGGTGCTGAGCCGAACAATATTCTGGAAAAAATTGTTTGGCAAAAGGAAAAAGAGGTCACTCGGCTACGACAGCAAATGCCGCTGGCTGATTTGCAGCGAGAGGTTCTCAGTGCGCCCCCAGCCCGTGATTTTTTAGCGGCATTGCAACAGAGCGATCGTTCACCGGCACTGATTGCAGAAGTCAAAAAAGCATCCCCGAGTCGCGGTGTGATTCGAGAAGATTTTGACCCGGTAGCGATCGCTCAAGCCTATCAAGCTGCTGGAGCTACTTGTCTTTCGGTCCTCACGGACGCAACCTTTTTTCAAGGTAGCTTTGACTATCTGACGGCGGTACGGGCGTCGACGGAATTGCCCATTCTCTGCAAAGAGTTCATCGTCTACCCCTATCAAATGTATTTGGCTCGGGTGAAGGGCGCTGATGCGGTGCTGTTGATTGCGGCAATTCTTAGCGATGAGGATTTGCGCTACTACACCAAAATTGCTCAAGCTTTGGGAATGCGTGCCCTCGTCGAAGTGCATACATTGGAAGAATTAGACCGCGTATTAGCCATTGATGCTGTTCGTCTTGTTGGCATCAACAATCGTAATCTGGAGACCTTTGTGACTACTCTGGAGACGACTGAACAGCTTTTGGAGCAGCGTCGCGCTCAGCTTGAAGCGAAAAAATTGTTTGTGGTTAGCGAGTCTGGGATTCAGCAGCCAGATGACATAGCGACAGTGCGCAGTGCAGGGGCCCAAGGTGTATTGGTTGGGGAGTCGCTCATGCGGCAAGCTGACGTGACTCAAGCGATCGCTGCTCTATATGCCTGATCTATATCGTTCTTATTTTGATTCAACAGGCTTTGCTTCTCGATGAATGAGCCGCTTCCTTTACCGTCCCACGTCCATTACGAACTGCTCCTGCGCCTGCTGGAGCAGCAAACCTTTTTTGCGGCTTACGAGCACCCTAGCCTCAAAGGTGAAGTCAATGAGCTCATCATTACTCTGCGCAAAGCCTTATCACAACAGCGCCAGCTAGAGGAAAATTGCGATCGCTTGGGACTCAAGATTGATTATCGTTGGTCACTCAATGGTGCACCGGAACAGCCTAGTCCTTAGTAGAGCACGTAAAACGAGGCCTCTTAGGCAATTTAACGCTCATACTTAGAACTCGGTTTTTCAGAGATATTACTAGTGGATTAATCCAGTGGGTTGGTAATCATCCGGTAATAAGTCGGTGACTGCAGTTGTGTGCACATTGATCACTTATTGATCAAGACAGAGCGATGCCATATCGGCCTTTTCTTGTTGATAGAGAAGCTTGGGAAGAGAATAAAACTCGACATTCGTACTAATTTTGGTCTGCTACTAGCAATCCGAGAAAATTGTTGATTTATCTTATTTGGTGACCCAAATACTCTCGCGAGGGAAATTTAAGCCGTTTCGATGGCTTCTTTTCAGTGTGTGAATAAATCCCCACGACCACCTTTGAATTTGAGACGATAAAGGTGTTTGGATCGGTTTACAGGTATTTTTTGTAGATCCCTGCAGAGTTTTGTAAATATCTTTACTCAGACTCAAAACTTTCTGGCGGGAAATCATCAAAAATCAGCTTTTAAAAGATCGAAGAAATTACATTTTGAGGCTATCACTATGAACGTTCGAGAGTTCTTGCGTGAGTACGATCGAGGCGATCGCAATTTTGCTGGAGTGATACTTCATGGCGCTGACCTGAGTGCTTGTCAACTCGGCGGCATTGATTTACGGCAGGCTGATTTGAGCGGTACCAATCTGAGAGGGGCTGACTTGACGCAAGCCGATTTGTGTTATGCCAACCTCGCTAAGGCTGATCTAACGAATGCGATTCTCAGTGGTGCTTGCTTAGATGAAGCTAATCTTACCGGTGCTGTATTAGAAGGGGCCAAACTTGATCGCTGCAGCTTGATGCGGGCCGAGATGCAATTGGCCGATTTTGAGCAGGCTGATTTGCAAGGAGCAAATTTGTCGGATGCCAAGATGCATCGCGCCAACCTTCACCAAGCGAACTTGGCCAATGCCTGCGTTGATGGTGTGAATGATCTGGACCTGACGGCAAAGGTCAATACTGAGGATGCGGTTGCTTTGGTTGGCGGTACCCGAAGCTAAGGGGACTACCGGCTTGCGTTATTAGCTGGCAGGCGCGTGACATACATCGGTTGTTGACGATAGTTCACTTGCACTAAACGCCGATACGAGAAATTGTGCTTGTATCGGCGTTTTTTAGTCAGGCTTCGGAGGGCATTACGAGCTCTCGACAAGACCATCTGCTGAAAGTATTGGTTGTCTGAGCCCTATTTAACAGCTGGAATGGATGGCATGCGATCGCTCTACGTCCTTGCTTGGTAGGTCACTTACTCTATTGAGGATCTACTTTCTCAGCAGACATCTCATGCCCGTCATTCATTCTTAGCCATAGTGATAGGAGATTATCGCTGACTTTGGCATCGTGTTCTTGTGCGTGCGACTTTTATGGCATTTAGGCTGTGTATCTTTGGCTATGTGTCGATTTGCCGTGGCGTGGTGCTGGCTTTTTCAATAGTTTGACCGTGTTGAATTTGAGCGCTCTGGGACATCTTGGCGTGGCACTTGACTGCCTGATTGTGGCTACAAGCTAACAACGTCCTGCTCTAGTGCTTGTGAAGACGAGGTCTAAAGAGATCGTAGGATTATTTGCTTTGTATGCCCCTCAGACTCTTGCCGCGTGTTTGTTTACTCACCTGCTCGGAATCTTGATTGCGACAGCGAAAAGCCGTCAAAACCGATACAGTAAAAGAACGTTACATTTTTTGACTAGGGCAGAGGCAACGAGATTATGCGCGTGATTCTAATGACCGGAAAAGGCGGAGTCGGCAAGACTTCGGTTGCCGCAGCAACCGGTTTACGTTGCGCTGAATTGGGTTATAAGACGCTGGTGCTCAGTACTGATCCTGCTCACTCCCTTGCCGATAGCTTTGATATGGAGCTGGAGCATAACCCGAAGCCCGTGCGCCCAAATTTATGGGGCGCTGAACTCGATGCCTTGATGGAATTGGAAGGTAACTGGGGAGCCGTCAAACGCTATATCACCGAGGTGTTGCAAGCGCGTGGATTAGAAGGTGTGGAAGCGGAAGAGCTTGCCATTTTGCCTGGTATGGATGAGATCTTTAGTCTGGTGCGCATGAAGCGCCATTACGATGAGGGCGAGTACGATGTGCTCATTATTGACTCTGCGCCAACGGGTACGGCTCTGCGCTTACTTAGTTTGCCAGAGGTGGCTGGTTGGTACATGCGCCGTTTCTACAAACCTTTTGAGGCAGTATCTGCTGCTCTTCGACCCCTGGTGGAGCCGTTGTTTCGCCCAGTCGCAGGCTTTTCATTGCCGACTAAAGAGGTGATGGATGCGCCGTACGAATTTTATGAGCAGCTCGTTGAGTTAGAAAAAGTTCTCACGGATACAACGACTACCTCTGTGCGCCTCGTGACTAACCCCGAGAAAATGGTGATCAAAGAGTCTTTGCGGGCTCATGCCTACCTCAGTCTATACAACGTGGGCACTGATTTGGTGATTGCGAATCGCATTATTCCTGAGTCTGTGCAAGATCCCTTTTTCCAGCGGTGGAAGGATCAGCAACAGCAATACCGCCACGAAATCCATGAAAATTTCCGCCCGTTGCCGGTACGTGAGATTCCGCTGTACTCGGAGGAGATGTGCGGTATCGCGGCTTTAGAACGTCTTAAAGAGACGCTCTACGGTGAAGATGATCCGGCTCAAGTGTTCTACAAAGAAAACACATTACGAGTAGTGCAGCAGGGCGACGACTACAGCCTTGAGGTTTATTTGCCCGGTATTCCTAAAAGTCAGGTGGAACTCAGCAAGTCAGCGGATGAACTCAACATTCGCATCGGTAACCATCGCCGCAACTTAGTGTTGCCGCAGGCGCTCGCAGCGTTGAATCCTGCCGGAGCCAAGATGGAAGAGGATTATCTGAAGATCCGCTTTGCGGCAGCATCGTAGGCGATCGCCCTGCAGCCGAGTTCTTTAAAAACCCGTCAGGTCTCGAGGTAGAGTGGAAACATTGTGTAAAAAACTGTAAAGCTGGCTTGATATGGACGCTGACGCCTCAGTTAAAATCCGCCGCCCTGCTCCTGTTAATTTTTTGAAGGGTCTTCTTGATGACAGTCTGACCGTTTTTTGGGGAGACTGGTTAGATTTGCGGGTGCGAATTCCTCAGGTCGCGGCGTCTGGTCTAGTATCGCCCCTCATCTACATATTGGCGTTTGGCTTAGGTCTTGGCAGTTCCTTGGATCAGGTGACGCAACCGACGGTGGGCGATACCTATCTCGAATTCATCTTGCCGGGCATGGTGGCTTTGTCTTCCATGGTCATTAGTTTTGGCGGCACGACATTCTCAATCTGTGGCGATCGCCTCTTCACCAAGACCTTTGAAGAGATGTTTGAACTCTCTATGCTTATCCTCGGAAATCCC
>CAZFWL010000098.1:0-7961 GCA_964522775.1 uncultured Halomicronema sp. | reverse complement strand
GATCGAAGGGGCTCATGAGGGCTTAGGCCTCGGTCATGAGTTTTTGCGACATATTGAACGGACTCGATTGTTGTTGCATTTAGTGGATGCGACGGCCCCCGACCCGCTCGCAGACTATCGCACCATTCAGCAAGAGCTCGCCGCCTATGGCCACAACTTGAGCGATCGCCCCCAAATTCTGGCCTTGAACAAAATCGATGCCATGTCCTCTGATGACGCAGCCGTCTTGGTCGATTTAATGGCCGAAGCGACGGGCAAAACCGTGTGGGCCATCTCTGCGGTGACGCGCCAAAATCTCGAAGATTTATTACAAACAGTTTGGGAGCAATTAGACGCGCTGCCCGCGCCGGAGACTGCTCCAAGCACTGATGCCACGTCGATTGCATCCGATGCGGTTCCTCTCTCGACCGCAGATCTCCCACTACCGACCGCCGAAGTTCAGTCACTTTAGGGAACGCTCTCGGCCACGATCACGTCTAAGCATTTGGGCATGTTGTCGCTAGCGATCGCACGAAGGAGCAACCAATGATCACCGCACCATGGACTCGCTGGATCTCGACTGGATTAACTGCTGGCTGCCTGTTAGCCAGTGCATCGCTACCGGTAGGGGCGCAAATGACCGAGACCACCGATGACCCAACTCCTGAAACAGAGGCAGAGACCACCGACGAAACCGTCACATTGCCAGATGAGGCCGTGCGCTTTAGTTGCGAAACCCAGAACGGTCAGCCCACGGTGATGTACACTCCCGTGAGTCAGCCAGGGAACCTGTATGCCTGGGCCACTCCTGAAGATATGGGTGCCGCTTGGCCCGCCGAGCGCCGCTGTGCTGAAATTGCGCGCCGTCTAGAGATGTATCGTCCTGATGGTTTACTGGAGCTGCAAACGGGCCGCGAAAACGGCTACAACACAGTCTGTGTGACGACGGAAGCCAATGCCAGCTGCCGCATCGTATTTACGGTACCGGAAGGGCAAGACCCTGTCGCTACTCGCGATCGCGTCTTCGATAACTTGGTCTTGGCTGACCAAGGTCAAGCCACCACCGGGGTTACCACTTTTGCCGAAGGCGATAGCCTACTGGATGAAATTGGCAATGTGCTGGGTTTCCCAACGGGCGGCTCTAATTCGATCACAGGGACTAGCGGCATCAATCTCCAGCCCTTTTTAGATACTGCGGATGGTGGCACCGGCACGCAACTCGATCAGGGCAGTGGGGGCCGTCGTTTGAATCCGGATAATTTTTGACGCGAGACGGTGAATCTGCCCCGCGAAATCGCGTAGCATGAGGGGCGATGTGTTGAGCGATCGCCCTCATGACGGCAACGAGTCCCCAAAAACCCGCTTGGGCTGGTGATGACTTTCTTTCCCAGGTGGTGAATCGGCTGATTCAGACCAAGCCCCTCTATGCGCTGATGAAGCGGCAAGCCCGTCAGGTGCTGATTAAAACTGCGGAGAAAAACGGGATTCCCTGGCGACAGACCTGCTCTGAGTACGAAGCCTCCGGTGTTGCGGCCCAAATTGAGCAGGTGCAAAACTCCCAGCTCACCTATCCCGACTATTATCAAGTGCCGTTTCATGCCTATGAGGCCGGAAATTTGTGCTGGCAAGCGGCCTTTGAAGCGGAGTCTGCAACTTACTCCATGGCCTTACGCGTCTGGCCGGGCGAATCACTGACCCCGCAGGCCGCTCAAGACCGATTACGCAGCAGCTTTCATGCAGTATTGGGCGACTATCTTACCCAGCCAGTGCAAACTGCATTGGATATTGGCTGTTCAGTTGGCATCTCAACGCTGACACTGCACCACTGGCTCCAGCAGCGATCGCCAACCGTTCAAACCACAGGACTCGATCTTTCTCCCCACATGCTGACGGTGGCCCAAGCCCGCGATACCCAGCACGACATTACGCAATGGCTCCATGCGGCGGCGGAAAATACGGGCTTACCCTCAGCTTCCTTTGATCTAATTTCCATGCAGTTCGTCACCCACGAACTCCCCCGCACTGCCGCCCGCGCCATTTTTCAAGAAGCATGGCGACTACTGCGGCCTGGGGGCACGTTGGCGATCGCCGACAACAATCCCAAATCGCCCGTCATCCAAAATTTGCCGCCGGTCATCTTTACGCTGATGAAAAGCACCGAACCCTGGAGTGACGACTACTACACCTTCGACATCGAAGCGGCGTTGACAGACATCGGCTATGAGCGAGTCACTACTCACGAAACCGATCCTCGCCATCGCGCCATTCTCGCCCGTAAGCCAGAATCCTGATCGCAGCCTCAAGGAAAGGGCGATGGCGGGCAATGGCTTCAGGATTTTTTCAAGGCTTGCAACTGTTGCTGGAGACTATGAGTATCCACCGGCAAATTGCCATAGCGCCAGCGCAGGTAAGCTTGGACGATCGCCATCACCTGCTCACCCTGCGTAAACTGTGGCGTTTGCGTTAGGGCATAGGCATGTTCCAGCGGCGTTTGGGTGGGTTGCTTAGGATGGCCTTGGGTCGCCAACCACGCCAGCATTTGCTGATACAACCGCTCGACGGGCGATAGCCGACGCAGGCGAACCTGCTGTCGCCAGTTTTGCCAGCCCTTCCACAGTAACCAACCGAGAAAGAAGAGGCCCGTGAGCGTGAGCAGCGCCGCTAAAAAGCCAACCAACCCTTCGCTAAAAAAGCGCACCAGCCGCGAAAAGGTCGTAAATAGCCAGGTGACAATGCTCGTCAACCAGCCCGTCACGGGCGAAGGGAGCCAGCCCGCTACCCAGTTCCAAAACTGCCGCAAGACCGAAAACGTCTGACTATCTTTGATCGAGGGGGGCACAATTTCATGCCCTGGAATGGGGTCAAACCCAAACCAGCCGTAGCCGGGAAAAAAGACCTCGGTCATGGCGTAAGCATCGGTGTTGCTGACGACGTAGTAGCCCGTGAACGGATTGAAGTTGCCGGTGCCGAATCCCGTGACTAGGCGCGCCGGAATGCCAATACTCCGCAACATCACCGTGAGCACCGTGGAGAAGTGGTCGGGATAGCCCCCTTCGTAGGTGAACAAAAAGGCTTCCACTAAATCTTCTTCGCTGTTGAAGAAGGGCAACTCGGTTTGAATGGTGTAGTTTTGCTTGAGGCTCTGGGCCAGGTATAGCGCCTTTGCGTAGGGATCAGTCAAAGGATTTGGTGACTGAGCGAGCAGCATTTCAGTATGCTGCCGCACATGATCGCGGATGGCAGAGGGTACTTGCAGATAGATTTGTCGGATTTCATCGTCATAATTCCGCGAAGCAGCCTGCAACTGGGTCTGATCGCGATAAGGTACGTCTGACACCACTGTGTAGGTAATCCCCGGCGACAGCGGAATTGGCGATCGCAGTGAGCCCTCCGCATCGATCGCCACTTCGCGAGTCGGAAAGTACAGATCATCGGCCTGATACAACGCCGGAATTAAGTTCGGCAGGTTGTTCACCACCGTATAGGTTTGCACGACTTCGCGAGCACGGCCCTCCGTGTTGTGGCGCAGCACTTTATTCGCCGCTGCAGGCAAATTGGTACGAAAGGACACGCTAGATCGCTGGAAAAGTTCGATCTCTTCTGAACGGGACATTTCCCATCCCTGGCCGTTATAGAGGTCGAAGGCCAGCACTCGCCAGAAACCCGGGGATTGCGATCGCACCCGCATCACCACCTGCGGCTCCATTGTCCCCCGCAGATTTTGGTTCATGCGATCGCTGAAACCGTAATAGCTTGTGTCATCAAGCGCTCCGGGACCATCAGCGGGGCTATTGCCCTGAATCTGAGTGCTATCACCGCCAGCCCCTTCTAACTCAGAGGGAATTTGACTGCCGGAGGAGTAGCCCGGATTAAAAATCTCATCGCCGGTAAACTCGCCCTGAAAATCGATGGTGCCACTGAGGGGAAAATTGCGAATCTGGTAGCCCGGCAGACGCGGCATAGCGGCAAAAATTGCTAGCCCCAAACCGAGGGTCAGCAGCAGCAGCCAGATTAAGCGCTTGGGTTTGAGGGTGGCTCGTAGGTTGGTCCCCGTGGGTAAAACCAGCAGTTTGAGTCGCGACTGATAATCGAGAATGAGCACGGGCAAAATAATTGCCAAAAACAGAATCAGTAGGGGGGCAAACGTCAGAGACTGGCTCACCGTGGCCGCTACCCCGAGCAAAATCAGCCCAATCACAATGGAATAGCCCAGGTCTTTGCGTCGGGGCATGTCGAAGCTGTGCAGCACCTGTAAATGGATCAGCAACTCCGCCAATTGGATGCGGGTGTCGCTCTCGCGGCCCACCAGCCCTGCCAGAAAAATGCCGAGGGCCATCAACATGCCAAACGCAATCAAGAATTTGACGGTCACGTTGCTGCGATAGCGCGCTTTCCAGCTCCAATAGCCGCCCAGCGCCCCGAGGGGAATCGCCACCAAATTAAAGTAAGACGCATCAGCCACCCCCGCCGCCGCCACCGAGACGGACGCAATCCCGACACTCACGAGCACTTGCACCAAAACCCGCAGCAAGATTGAGTCCTCCACCGTTTCGGCAGTAGATGTGCGATCGCGCCAGCGTTGTTGCCAGGTTTCTCGAAGGGACTTGGGCGTCGGAGTCATGGAAGGGAGGGTGAGGGTAGCTGGGTTTCAGGGTGACTGGGTGATGGAGACCGCATAAATAGTGTGCCCGACGGTCAAGGGCGTTGCTTGGGAGCGACGCGGTGCTTCAGAATTCGATGCGATCGCCTTGGAGCCACAGGGCAATTGGGACAGCGTTCCCGCCTGGCCCAATGCGCACTTCAACAAAAAAGCGTGGTTGCTCTTCGCCCGCTTGGGCTTCGCGAATGCGATTTTCGAGATCGAGACGTTCGGCTTCAGGCAGGTAGTAGCGCTCGAGACCGTAGACGATGCGATCGCCGCGATAAGTACCTCGCAGGGCAATTCGGTGCGCGGGCAGATTGCGAGGGCGATCGCGGGTGACGCGAATGGGGGTCCAGGGTTCTCCCACGATGGTGGCACTCGGATCTTCCACCTGGGTTTGGTCGGCTAGCACAACGTAAAAGGACTGGCCTGGGCGTAGCAACTGCGATACTTCCGAGGGTTCTAAGTTGGGCTGAATAGTTTCCCAACCGTCGAGAGTACTGAGCACCCCCCGCTGGGAGATGTCATATTGCAGTGTCGTGTAATAGCCACGAAACGGATCGTAGGGATCGACGGGCACAGTGCGCAAAATAACGGTGGTGCCCAGCAGGGTCGAGATCGCCGCCTGGAAGGGAGCCGCCACAATTAACAGGGTTTGTAACAGCAACGGTAGGGCGATCGCCCACAGTCCTGATCGTTGTTCGGGGAGTTTCTGCGGCGATGGACTCATGGCGTATCGACCCGCAACGTGCGGACATAATGTTCAAACCATAGCCCCACGACAATAAAGCCGACGCCACAGAGCACAAACACCAGCGATTTCACCAATAGACCTGTTTCGTATTCTAAGACGCGGCTCAAAATCTGGAGGGTAAGCATCACCAACCCCCACCAAAAGGGAGCGCGAGTGCCTGCCCCCAGCCCTTCGCGCATCATGCCCAGGGATAGAACCGCCAACAGGATATTCATCACCGTGGTGGCAAAAATCGGCAGGGGTCCCGCTGCGAAGGAGAGCCAAAAGAGCGCCGCCGTCAGCAATAAAAAACCGAGAATGATGTTACTCAGCGCATCTAGTCGCCAGGGGCGCTGCTGCCGCCAACCCAGATACACCCACGCGCCTATAGTCCATAGGGCGAGCAGCCCGAGGGTGAGCATCACCAAGCCAGAACTGCGCCACAGCAACGGAGTCTCTAGTAGCGTGCGACTAGCTGAGGTCAGCCAGGCGTCGCGAAATGAGAGCACCCAATAAACCAGGCTCAAACTCAGCAGCATGAGGCCCCGGGCAACGGGCTGAAAGGGTCGTATCGTCTCATCGACACTGGCTGTAGCGGCAACACTAGAAGCGGTCTCCCGTCGTGAGTGAGTCGGGTACCAGGGGAGGCGCTGCAACTGTCGCACTAAGAAGGGCCACAGCGTATCGTCATAGGCCCACAGCAGGGCAAACGGCAACATCAACACCAGCCCGTCGAGCCAGTACGGCAGCGATCGCCCCACATCCAGAATCAAAATCATTAGCGACGAATTGACAGCGATCGCACTGAGACCAAACAGCAGCGGCGATCGGCAGCGATAGGCCAGGGGAATAAACAGCATTGACACCCCCAGCGGCATCATTTGCAGCGTCCATACCCCTAGCAGCGAATTTTGCAGCCACACCATATCCCACAGGGCGCTCCAGTAACCAATGCCGAGAATCAGCAGCGCCAACATGCCGAGGAACGGTAACCGCAAGCCATAGGCCATCACCAAAACCCCCAATGCCCAAGTGGCACAGAGTTCATAGCGAGTGCTACTGGTGTGGACGATTTGCCCCATGAGCGCCAGGTTAGCGCCGAGGAGGAGGGCTCCCAACAGCAATAAGACTTGGCCCAACCGTCGCCAGCGATCGTTTGGCCCGACCCGATTCATCAAGCCGAAGCCACTGAGGTCGCACACCAGCATGGCAATAAAGAGCAACCCCGCCTTGACCGTTTGCGATAGGGCCTGCCAGTTTGCTGCCACAAAGGTGATCGCACCGATGCCGATCAAAATGCTGCCCAACCCCAGCAAAATCATGATGAAGCGATCGCGGGCTGCGGTTTCGATCGTCGCAAACTCGTATTTCTCCGCGAGGCGCTGATATTGCTCAGCCGAAATCAACTCGCGGGCCTCCCGCTGGAGCTCACGCCGAAACTCATCTGACGCCACGGCATCCTCTCTCACCACGCTCACGGCTATCAGCTTGCCAGCCCCATTCGAGAACTGCAAGCCGCCACCTCAGTAAACTGACAAAAGTTTGCCTCATCACTCTTCAGGATGCTTTGTCTGTGCAAAATCCCCTACGCCAGTGGCTCCCCAAGCTTGATCGCCGGATTTGGCTCTTGGCTGCCGGTCGGCTCTTGTCGCAAATCGGAATTGGCTTTGTTTTATTCTACGCGCCGATTTTTTTCGTCAACGAGGTCGGTCTGTCGGCGACCCAAGTAGGACTCGGGGTCGGCAGTGAGGCCTTATCGGGCCTCTTGGGTCGCTTTTTGGGCGGTTCCATGGCTGATGCCCCGGCGTGGGGCAGGCGCAAAACGCTGCTGCTATCGGCCCTGATCTCCGCCTTGGCCGATATCGTCTTTTTGATATCGAATAATTTTCCCGTCTTTGTCTTGGGCAATGTGCTAATGGGCTTGGGAGTGGGCTTATATTGGCCGGCAACCGAATCGGTGGTGGCCGACATTACCCCCGCTGACGATCACAACGAGTCTTATGCTGTGGTGCGATTGGCCGACAGCATTGGCCTCGGGGCCGGCGTCATTTTGGGCGGCATCCTGATTTCGACCACACAGCGATATCGGCTCCTGTTCGCCGTAGATGGCATATCGTTCCTGGCATTTTTTGGCCTGATTTATATCGCGATCGCCGAAACACGACCGGAGCAGGACCGCGATCGCGCCTTTCTGCAAGGCTGGAACATTGCTCTGCGGGATGTCCTGCTGTTAATTTACGTTGCCGTCAACGTGCTGTTTACCAGCTACATCGCCCAAATTCAGAGCACGCTGCCGGTGTATGTCAACAAGTTTGTTCCCACGCCAACAGGGCCGGGGCTGCCTGAAGCCGCCATTAGCATTTTGTTCACCGGACACGTAATCTTGGCAGCGCTGGTGCAACTACCCATCGCCCGACGGCTAAAGCCGCTCTCTCATCCCCAAGGACTGATGGTATCGGCCTGCTGCTGGGGCCTGGGGTTTACTCTGGTATGGGCCACTGGCATTGGCATCGTGCGCCCAGCAAGTCTCGGCATCGGGTTGGCGCTGGCGGTAATGGCCCTGGCATTGACCGCCTACACACCCATACCCGCCGCTTTTGTGCCAAT
>CAZFWL010000097.1:0-8042 GCA_964522775.1 uncultured Halomicronema sp. | reverse complement strand
GGATGCAGGTGGACAGCCTACTAATCTTTGATCAGGTCAAGCGCAAAATGTGGGTGATTGCTTATGCTGACTTGCGGCAGCCGGGGTGTGATCTGTCCTCTGCGTACGAAGCGGCCTGCGATCGCATTCGCATCCTGGTAGAGCAACTGACAGCGCCCCTCCAGGGCTTGGCCCCCTTAACTCAGTGGCACCCCCCTGGAGCCCAAACTCAGGCCCCACCGCTGAATTATCAGAGCAATCGAACCCAAGCAGAATTTTGCGATGCAGTTGCCACTGCACAGGACTACATCCGAGCTGGCGATATTTTTCAAGTGGTCATTTCCCAACGCCTTTCGACCCTCTATGAAGGCAACCCGTTTGACTTATATAGATCGCTACGGTTAGTTAATCCTTCGCCTTACATGGCTTATTTTCACTTTAAGGACTGGCAGCTCATTGGCTCTAGTCCAGAAGTGATGGTAAAAGCAGACAACGATCCGCAGGCCCCAGGGCAGAAAATTGCCACCGTACGCCCCATTGCCGGTACGCGTCCACGGGGGAAAACTGCGATCGCTGATGCTGATTACGCTGCTGACTTACTCGCCGACCCCAAGGAAATTGCCGAACACGTCATGCTGGTTGATCTGGGCCGTAATGACCTCGGTCGAGTCTGTACCAGCGGTACCGTTAGCGTCGATGAATTGATGGTGATTGAGCGTTATTCCCACGTGATGCACATTGTCAGTAACGTAGTCGGCCAACTCGCGCCGGATAAAACCGCCTGGGACTTACTCAAGGCTTGTTTCCCGGCTGGCACCGTCAGCGGTGCACCAAAGATCCGTGCAATGCAAATCATTCACGAGTTAGAACCCGGCCATCGTGGCCCCTACTCTGGCGTCTATGGTTACTACGACTTTGAAGGACAACTCAATACCGCCATCACTATTCGCACGATGATTGTGCAGCCCCAGGCTCCGAAGAAGCATCAGGTCAGTGTGCAAGCTGGGGCCGGTTTGGTCGCAGACTCCGTCCCCGCGTCCGAATTTCAGGAAACTCTGAACAAATCTCAGGGCATGCTGACCGCGATTCGCAGCTTACAAGCTAGCGATAGTTAGATAGCTAATGGGTACAAAGCCTGATACCTCTGAGCCTCCGACGTTTCTTCGGTCAACGGCATTACGCATTACGCATTACGCATTACGATTTAAACTCCGAGCCTGGTGCGGGTACAGAAAGTTGATGTCGCCTTGATTGTTTATTGGCAGAAACATACGAAAGCTTCAACATCGGAGTCTACACAAAGACGTCAAAAGTATAAAATATGACTAATAATCAATAACTGAGCGTCTTAATGTGTAGCTAAGTAATTGCGTTCAATCTCCTTGTGAGAGACGTGGGTTTGTCGGCTGCTGGGACATCGGTTAGTTAGGTGGGTACACTCTTGATGTCGAAGACATTAGTCGTATCCCCAGCGTGTCACGTACTTTTTCTTAAGGTGTTGCGTAGTTGCGTCTGACATCAGAAATCCCAATGATGTGTGGCGGTTGTTGATTATCTGAACGCTAGAGTTGCACCGGCGTCGCTAACGAGAAGGCTAAATGGTGCAAGAATACCTCAGCAAATGTTTTGATTGGAATCCGGCGGGAGAACATGTTTGATCCCAAAGTCTTGAGTGAATATGCGCTCTCTAATATGGATGTTTCTACGGAAAGCATTCAGACCAGCCTGAATTTATTTCAAACCTTTAAACGTTTGTATGAGCAAAACCCAGCACTGCTTAATGAAATCCTGAATTTGGCATCAGTGGATAAGCAAATGCCGGTGCGTCCAGGTAACTTCTCCTACGTGTTGGGCTTAGTGACCGATAAGCAAGCGCTTTTAATCACCAACGTTTCTGAGGATCGCTCGCAGATCTTTTTACAGCCACACCTCAATAATCAAATCTGGACTTTTGGGCGTGATCCTAACAAAGCGTCTCTGCCGATTCGCGATCGCCGACTTTCTCGCTGTCATGCAGCGATTCACTATGACAGTACCTGTGGCTTTGTGCTGTATGACTTAGATAGCACCAACGGCACTTACGTCAACGGCGTGCGGATTCGGCAAAATCATATTTTGAAGGACGGTGACTTAATTCGTCTGGGCAGCATGAATTTTGGCTTTTTCACTGGCGCTGAGTTTCGCCGCGTGGGTGAGCCCTCGCCTGAGGTGCTTCGGTTAATTAGCGAAGCGGCTGTGCCGCCGACTGCGCCGATGGAAGACACTCCAGAAGTGCTGACTAAAATCCAAGACACGCAACAATCGAACTTAGAACAAACGCTACATTTCATGAACGGAGCGAAGTTTGCTAAGGATCAGCGGAACTAAGCGATAAATTAGCTTCGGCGTAGAGGCTCAGTCGCAAACGTCCCCACGATCGCCCGCAACTCTTGAGGGGAGTGCACCTGGTACGCATTGATTCCTATGCTCTGGGCGGCAGCCACATTTTGTTCGCCATCGTCAAAAAACGCGGCCTGATCAGGGGCGATATCAAGGACCTTGAGGACATGATGAAAGATCGTGGTTTCCGGTTTCATTACACCGATTTCGTGGGATAGAAACACCTGCTCAAAAGGTGCGTAAAAATCGTAGCGATCGCGCAAGCGCAGGTAATGGGCTGGATTGGTATTCGAGAGCAGTGATAGGTGATATTGCTGATTCAGGGCCGTCAAAATCTCGTCGCATCCCGGCATGGGAGCCTGCACAAACTCTAAAAACTCGTGTTGCACTTGCTCGGGAGAGATTTGTAAGTCAAATTCTTGAATAAAATTTTGCGCAAACGTGTCGAAATCAATGCGGCCTGATTCGAAGTCTACGGTGCTGCGGGCGTTGCTCCACAGATGGTGTAGCTCATCAATAGGGACAGATCGCCCTAATAAACCGCTGACTCGCTCGCTCCATTCCAACGCGACGAGCACGCCGCCCATGTCAGAAATGATGTGCGTAATCATGCGATCTCGACTCCTGATCCTGTGTTTTTGGCCAAACTTCAGGTTACTGGGTGTTGGTTGTTGAGTGCGGCGACTTTTGCTGAGGTTTTGGTGCGGCCCAGGGGACGTTCCCCTCTGAGGAAACCGTCCCCTTACCGATGTAAGAAAGCCGCAGTCGGGCTGGCCAAGGGTTCCACAAATTCGTAATGATGGAGGCATGGATACTCGACTCACTCCCATCATTGATTGGTTTTCGCGACAGGACTGGCAGCCGCTGCGCTTTCAGCAACAGGCATGGGAGGTGTATTTAATAGGACAGAGCGGGCTGATTCAGGTGCCGACGGGGTCGGGTAAAACCTACGCCGCCGTAATGGGACCATTGGCAGAAATTTTGGAATCGCCTGGCAAGGGGCTACAACTGCTCTACATCACACCTTTGCGCGCGCTCTCCCGCGATATTGAGCAGTCTATTCGCCGTCCTGTGGAGGAGATGGGGTGGACGGTACAGATTGAGTCGCGGACGGGAGATACCAGTTCTCACAAAAAGTCGCGGCAGCTCAAAAAGATGCCTGATGTGCTGATTACGACCCCCGAGTCACTATCAGTGATGCTGTCTTACAAAGACAGTCACAAGCGCTTTCAGGCTTTACGGTGCGTGGTGCTGGATGAGTGGCACGAACTCATGAGTTCCAAGCGGGGGACCCAAACGGAGCTGGCCCTCTCACGACTGCGGGAGCTGGTGCCCACGGTACGCACTTGGGCGGTGTCGGCGACACTGGGCAACTTGGCAGAAGCGGCGCAGACTGCTGTGGGCTTGGGGGCCGAGTCAGCGATTATTCAGGCAGATATTCCTCGCGAGACAGTGATTCAGAGCATTTTGCCGGAGTCGGTGGATAGCTTTCCCTGGGCAGGGCACTTGGGCTTGCGCATGTTTGAGGCGTTAGTGGCGGCGCTGGATATTGAGAAATCTACGCTGATTTTTACCAACACGCGCAACCAAGCGGAGCGTTGGTTCCAAGCGTTGCAGTTCGCAGTGCCCGACCATGAGGATGAGATTGCCCTGCATCATGGCTCCATTGATAAACAAGAGCGGGAAGCGATCGAGTCGGGAGTGAAGGCCGGTGACATCAAGTGGGTGGTCTGTACCTCGTCGCTGGATTTGGGCGTGGATTTTCAGCCTGTTGAACGAGTCGTGCAAATCGGCAGTGCCAAGAATCTGGCACGGTTGTTGCAGCGGGCGGGGCGATCAGCCCACGTTCCCGAGGGCACGTCGGAGGTATTCTTTTTGCCGACAAATGCGCTGGAATTGTTGGAGATTTCGGCGTTTCGGCGTGGGTTGGCCGCAGGAGCGATTGAAACCCGACGACCCCGCGACAAGCCCTACGACGTGTTGGTGCAGCATTTGGTAACGCTGGCCTGTGGCGATGGGTTCAACCCGGAGAAAACACTGGCGGCGATTCGGCAGACGGTGGCGTATGAGCACCTCACCGATGAGGAGTTTCAGTGGGTGGTGGAATTTGTGGAAAAAGGGGGGAAGTGTCTGGGGGCGTATCCCCGCTATCAGAAGGTTGTTTGGGAGGGCGATCGCTACCGGGTCACTGATACCAAACTCACCCGCATGCATCGGATGGGTATTGGCACCATCACGGGCAATCAGGCGGTCAAGCTCATGTATACCAACCGCCGCGAAATTGGTACGGTGGAGGAGAATTTCGTCTCGCGGCTGAAACCAGGGGACGTGTTTTTCTTTGCCGGGCGGCAGCTAGAGTTTTTCCAGATGAAGGACATGGTGGTGTATGTGAAGAATACGCGCCGCCAATCAACCGTGACGCCGACATGGGGCGGAGGGCAACTCGCCATCTCCGACACGCTGAGCACCCATTTGCGACAAGAGGTCGAATTCGTGCGCCAACCCGGTGACTGGAACCGCGAGATTCACTGCATCGCGCCAATTTTAGAAACCCAGGCCCGGCTCTCTCACATTCCCACAGCAGCGGAATTGCTGGTGGAATGCTGCAAAACGCGAGAAGGGCAGCATCTTTATGTTTTTCCGTTTGAGGGACGATTTGTCCATGAGGGGCTGGGCTTTTTGTGGGGCTATCGGTTTGCGCGGCAAAAGAGTGCGACGTTTACGATTTCAGTGAATGATTACGGCTTTGAGATTCTGGCTCCGAAGGGCTACCCCTTTCAGGAACTGTTTTCTGAAGAATTCTTCAGCCTGGAGAATCTGGAGGTGGATGTAAAGGCGAGCCTGAATATTTCGGAGCTAACCCAGCGGAAATTTCGGGGCGTGGCGCAGGTAGCGGGGCTGGTGTTTAAGGGCTACCCCGGCTCGCGCAAAACATCGGCACAGTTGCAGGTGAGTTCCTCGCTTTTATACGAGGTGTTCAGCAAATATGAGCCGGACAATTTGCTGCTGAAGCAAGCGGAACGCGAGGTGCTAGAAGAACAGTTAGAAACCTATCGACTGGCAAAGTTGCTGGAAAAATTGAAGCAGCTCAAAGTCATTTGGCAGGAAACTTCTCGTCCCGCGCCGTTCGCGTTTCCACTGTTGGTAGAGCGGTTGGGCACGCGGATGACGAATGAGAGCCTGCTGGAGCGGATTGAGCGACTGAAACATCAGTGGAGAAAGAAATAGGGCGTGTGAGAGTGGATGGGGGATTGGGTGTAAGGGCAGTGGCATGGGGGCGTAAGGCAGCAGGAGCGATGGGCGTTAAGACTCGTGGGGCAAAAGAGCCATCTGCAGGAGAAGTGGGGCATGCTGAAAGGCAAAGATAGATTGCCTGGATATTGAGCATTCGGGCGCTGTGCTGAACACTCGCTATTGCGGATGGAGTCGTCATGACGTGCGATCGCCCCTTTCACGATCAAGTGCCGGCGTTGTTGCAGGCGATGGATGCGGAAGGGCGGTTGACGGCGGTGACCGACCGCTGGCTGGCGTGGCTGGGCTATGAGCGATCGCAGGTGATCGGTAAACCGTGGCGCGACTTTTTGACAGCGGCAGGGCGATCGCGGGCCGACATCTTAGCTAAGCAAGATGGTTGCTTAGCGCTTTCCACAGCGGCAGCATTGCCCTTTCAAACTGCCCAGGGGCAAGTAGTAGAGGCCCAGGTGACAGTGAATCCGTTACCCGCGGCAGGTGAACGATCAGCCACCTGTGTGGCGAGCTTGGCGACGGAGTGGCCTGTCAATGTGCTATCGGCAGCGTCACAGCACGCAGAAAAGCGCTTTCAGCTACTCACTGAAACCATCCACGATGTGTTTTGGATCAATGATGTCCAAACGCGGCGATCGATTTACAACAGCCCTCGGTTTGAGGAGATTTGGGAAATCCCGCTGGCAGCGATCGCCGATGACGTTGCCCAGCTAATCGAAAGCGTTGTTGCGGAAGATCGCGCTGCTTTCACCCAATATCTGGAAACGCTATTTACTAATCACCAGCCCAGCGAACTGGAATATCGCATTCAAGTGCCCTCTGGAGAAATTAAGTGGCTCTCGCAGCGCGGTTTTCCTGTATTGGATACCAACGGTCACCCTATACAGGTGGTTGGAATCACCAGCGACATCACTGCGCGCAAAACTGCTGAGTTATCACGACTGCAGTCCGAGCAATTGCTCCAGACGATTACTGAGACGGTGGAGGATTTCTTTTGGATTGATAGCATTGCTGAGTGCTGCCCCCTCTACAACAGCCCCAAACTCGAAACCATGTGGGGCATTGCGGCTGACAAATTTGAGACTCTTGATCAGTTGTTGGCTGTGATTATCCCTGAGGATCGCCCAGCCTTCGAACAATATTTAGCTGAGCGCTCCCAAGCAACGCAAACGACTGAAGTGGAGTTTCGCATTCGGCATTCTAAACGAGGACAACGGTGGTTGCGATCGCGTTGCTATCCGTTGCTCGATGCCAATGACATGCCAGAGTCGGTAGTGGGGGTGACGACAGATATTACTGCGCAAAAACAAGCCGCCGCTGATTTACGCCAATCCGAAGAACGTTTTCGGCTAATCGCGGAGAATATTGACGACTACTTTTGGATTGATAGCGCCACCCAAACTGCGCCTATTTATGACAGCCCCAATATGGAAAAAATCTGGGGTTTACAACCAGCAGACTTACAAACCGGGCTACAGTCCCTGATTGATCGGGTTCATCCTGAAGACCGTACCGCCTTTGTTCAGTCTCTTCAAACGCAATACGAAAGGACGGCTCCGTTTGAACAGACCTTTCGCATTTGTCATCCCAGGGGTGAAGTACGTTGGCTGCGAGAGCGCTTTTTTCCCATGTTGGATGCTCAAGGCAAACCGCAGCAAATCGTTGGTGTTACGTCAGACATTACCAGCAGCAAGCAAGACGAAGCCTATTTGCGGCAATATGAGCGCACGATCACCGCTATCCCCGATGCGGTCTGTTTCATTGGCGCAGACTATCGCTATCGGTTAAGCAATGCGGCTTATCACGATTGGTTTAATCAAGGGACTGATGTTGAAGGGCTGCACCTGATTGACCTGTTTGGCCAAGAGTTTTTTGAGACGGTCTCGAAGCCACGCTTTGACAAGGCGATGGCGGGCGAGGCGCAGTTTTTTGAAGAGTGGCTGTTTAACCCGAGCCAACAAGTAGACCGGTTTATTAGCATTGCTTACGTGCCCTATTACGAAGCCGACGGTCAAATTGGCGGGGTCATCAACTGTGTGCGGGACTTGACCACCCTAAAGCAAGCTCGCGATCGCCTCGATCAAATGGCCGAGCGGTTACAGCTGCACATTCGTAACTCGCCCCTGGCTTTCATTGAGTGGAATGCGGCTCAACAGGTAGAAAATTGGTCGCCTCAGGCCACTAGCTTCTTTGGTTGGTCAGAAGCTGACATGATCGGCTGTCACGTGCAGGAATTGCCGATTTTTGCGGCGGAAACTGAGCAACATCTGGAGACTTATGTGCAGCAGTTGTGGCACGGTCAAACACCGCAACAAACAGTGATTACGCGCAACGTCCATCGTGACGGTCAGGAGCTGTATTGCGAATGGTACAATTCGGTACTGCGGAATGCTGATGGCCAGGTGATTTCGATTTTGTCGCTGGTGCAAAATATCACT
>CAZFWL010000096.1:0-8044 GCA_964522775.1 uncultured Halomicronema sp. | reverse complement strand
TTCAAACTGATGGTCTTGCCCCTGCTCGATACAGGTAGCGCAATAAGTACAGGCGGCATCCAAATCTTCTGGCACCACATGGTCAGACCAAAAGCCCGGCTCTAGCCAAGCCGTTGTGGGATAGCCCAAAATGCGCTCGGCTTGTGGGCTCACAAAGGTAAATTGAAACGTCGCTGGATCAGCTTCCCAAACAATGCTGTCTACCGAATTAACCAGGGTTTGATACTGGCGCTGCGAGTCTCGCAAGGCCGTTTCCATAACTTTGCGCTCAGTAATGTTGAGCACCATGCCACACACACCGTATGGCTCACTAACATCGGGATGGCAGAGGGCAAATTTAGTAATCAGCAGGGTTTGGGTGCCACCTTCCCAAGGCACATCTTCTTCAAACATGATGGGCTGGTCGGACACCATCGCAGTGTTGTCACTGGCTTCACAAGTAGCGGCAAACTCGTGGGGCAAAATGTCATAGTCGCTTTTGCCCAGCAGTTCGGCAGCAGTGAACTGGCTCATCTGCTCGTAGGCCGGATTGGCATAGGTATAGCAACCCTGGCGATCTTTCAGGAAAATGCTGTAGGGGGAACTGTCGAGAATCGATTGCAGTCGCGCTTCGCCTTGTTGATGAGCAATTTCAGCCCGTTTACGATCGCTGACATCAATGTCAACCAGCGTGACTAACCAAGTATCGGTATCGGGTTCGTAGGCCGAGGTCAGTTCTGTCGCAATCCAGCGGATGCGCCCATCACGATGGCGAAAGCGATATTCCAGTGAGACCGGCCGTTCGTGGAAAATGTCATCCAATCGAGGCAGAAAGACCGTCTGCCAATCTTCTGGTTCCACGCGCGACTGCCACAAGCTTTGGTCAGCCAGCATTTCGGCAGCGGTATATCCCAGCAAAACTTCGCTGCCTGGCGAGATATACAAATACTCAAACTGACCATCGCGCTGCAAACGATAGCTAATGATGGAGGCTTTGGCCGCATTCAGCGTCATCGTGAGTTGAGCTTCGGACGCCTGTAGGGCTAGCTCTAACCGTTTGCGATCATTGAGATCCAAGGCGTTGCCAATGATGCCCCGCACCTGCCCCTCGAGGTCGACATAGGGGTGAGGTGCATCTGATACCAACGACTTTCGCCAGTATGGTGCAGTAGTTGATGGTCGGGCAGGGTTTGCGGTTGCTGGCGGCGCATCACCTCTCGATTCACAGCCATCGCCTGCGTTAGCCACATGTCATCCAAGTATGGATTAAAGTCGATTTCGCGGTGGCCGACGAGCTGCTCGGGGGTGACGCCGTGGGCAGTAGCGGCGGCTTGATTCGCCAGAAAAAATCGCCCGGTTTCGTCTTTAGCAAAAATATGATGGGGAATTGAGTCAATGACTTGCCGTAGCAACGCATATTGCTGGCGAGCGGCAATTTCAGCTTGCTGGTTAATAATTTCAGCCCGCTTGCGATCGCTGATATCAATATCGACTACCGTGACCAGCCAGCAGTCTTGGTCAACCGAGTAATGCGATACGGTGCTGCTCGCTAGCCACCGGATATCGCCCTGACGATTCAAAATGCGAAACTCAACTTGAGTTCGCTGTGCTTGCAAATACTGCTCCAGTAAATCGGGAATCACCGACTCTCGATCATCGGGATGCACCCGGGTGAGCCACAGCTCCGGTGTTGCCAAAAAATCAGCAGGCGCATAGCCATAAATAGCCTCGACTCCGGCCGATGCATAGACATATTCCCAAGTGCGATCACGATAAAATCGGAAACTAAAAATGGCCGCGATCGCCGTGTTCAAAACATCATTCAAGCGAGCTTCAGAAGCTTGCAAGTTGAGTTCTAAACGCTTGTAGTCAGTGATATCGCGGGCTGTACCCACCAGCCATACAACATCGCCAGCCGGATTTTTGATCGCTTCTCCCTGACAGGTGACGTACCTTTGCAGGCCATCTGGTCGGCATACCCCGTGATCAAACTTGAACGAATTCCCATGACGAATGCTTTGCTCAACCGTCTGTCGTAAGTCGTCCCGTTCATTTGGCGGAATGAGGCGAAAAAACTCCTCTAGAGTGGGGGGTGCCGCCGCTAACTCTAAGCCAAATACGTGAAAAAGCTCTTCGGACCAGTAAGTTATCCCAGTCGCCACCTCTAAACGCCAATCTCCGACCTGGGCCAGCCGCTGGATTTGTTGCAACCGGGCATCGGCGTCGGCAAGATTCCGCACTGGAGAAGCAAGCTGCAGGGGGCGATCGCGGTAGCTATATTGGCGCCGCCGCCATGGCGTTGCCAACAATCCCACGAGGGCAATGACATGCAGAATAATCAAGACAGAATCAAAATAAGTCTGATCTGAAGTCGTTCGAATCTGACTAATGTGAAGCAACAAATCACTCAGCAAAGTCACCAAGATGATCGTATAAAAAACCACAAAAATATATTTACTCAAAGAGCGTTGGGTCAGATTCATTGAGAGTGCTTAGAACGTAACAATAAATATGAAATCATTAGTGACAATCATGAGTTGTCAACCATGCTGATGTAAATGATTGCAGCTACCGGCGCAGTCTGTGACGACAGGACTCTCTGTGAATCTTAAATGAATTTCTAACTGGTCAACTTAATTAAAAGTTTTTATACGAAGCTTTTTTAGTCCCTCAAATTCGCCTGTGGGCTGATCAATCTATTTGATAGAGATAGCACTCTGCTAGTGCTGTTGATTTAGGGGTGAGTCCCTCAGCAGAAACTAGGCGAATTGGAAATTCTCTACTTAGTGACAAACGTCATTAATCACAATTAAGAATTATTATCTAAGGATTTTTGCTGAGATACGAGGTTTTCAAGATCTTCTGGGAAATTGCATCAGAGTCAAGAACTTCAGCCCCCGTTTGGACTCTCTCAGCTTGACCACAAACATCAAAAAATATTCTTCCTACTTAAAGGCGACTAACTGACTAGGAAGCAATCGCTAAGACTTGTTGATGCTCAAGAGCTGCGATTAATGCATTCAATATGATGCAATATATGACATTGAGATACCCGTAATGCGAGGGCACCAATGGCCAAAAAACGGATGCGATATCAATGGTTTCAAGACGTGCCTCGCAATGTCACTCGCCGCGAATATCAGCAGTTACAGTTCTCTACTTTTGTGGCGGTAGGATTGGGAGCAGTCGCCACCATGCTGGCCTTCGCAACCGTCACCGGACTTACACTCCAAACCTCTCGCGAGTTAGCCGATACGGTTAGCCTGAGCCTGGAGGAAGCGCTAGATCATGAGGGCGATCGCATCGATTTGGTGAAAGTTGAAGGATTTGTCATAGCCGATGACCCGCCCACGATGCCCGATGATGAGACTCGCCAGGTCATTCGGGGTGAATTGAGCATTATCGCTCGTAAGCGGGTTGAATCGGGGGAAGACGATGACCTACCGCAAGAAGTCGTGTTGTACGACTGGGCCGCTGCGGCTGAGCCGGTCTTTTTGACCGAGGGTGATCGCCGCTTGCCGTTAGCTTTTGACCTGTCCATATTGCCGATGCAGTCAGAGTCGGGCCCCATTGATATAGAAACGGTACAAGTCGGCGAAAGTGCTCGCACCAATCGCCCGGTGGCCGTACAGTTTGGTGATGAAACCTTTCCTCTACCTTTGGAAGAGTGGGGAGAGATTGACTCAGTCTCGACCGATTTATTGCGACAGGTTCTGCCCTATGGTGAGTCAGTGGTCGTGGTCGCTGCTTTGGAAACAACGCCCAACGGACCGCAGCTAGTTGATCCGCTCGGCGATCGCTTGCAGGTTCACATCGGCACCGAAGACGACATTCGCGCATCGGGACAGCGCCTCCGGGTGGTCTTTGGCTTAACAGCGATCGCGCTGGGGGTGGCCTGCTTTTTTATCACGCGATCGGCGCTTCAACTGCGACAAGAATTTATCCATCGCTCTAATCAATAATCGAGCTCACACGATCATTGACGACGCGGCTGAGTATCCCACTGGTAGATAGCATGGCGATATCAGGACAGGTGAAGCGCGATGGACATCAGTTTTGGAGATCTCGACAGTTGCCTACACAGACTATCGGCCATACTCGCAGCACTTCTCTCAGCATCGCTGGATTGGCATTACTAGCGGGCTGCTCGGCTAGATCAATGACCAATGCCCCCACCATGACTGAGTCCCGATGTGAGGTTCAACCCAGCTTTGTCTTTGTGGCGGCTGGCCCCTTTCAAGCAGGCAGCGATCCAGAGGAACGGGATTACGGCTATCAAATTTCTGCCGAAGCGATCGCGGACACGCCTGAAGCAATTGCCCAAGCCAAGCAGCGACTAGTAGACAGACAATGGTTCTCGGGAGAGCGATCAGCCACAGAAATTGATCTGCCAGCTTTTTGCATCAGCGCCAATTTGGTCACCCAAGCCGACTACCAACAGTTTGTTGAGGCGACCAATCACCGTGTCCCCGGCATCTCTGAGGCGGACTATCAGGCGCAAGGATTTCTGGTACATCCCTACGAGGCCGTCAGACCTTATCTTTGGCAAGCAAACCAGCCGCCGAGCGATCGCCAGCAACATCCCGTGGTGTTGGTGTCTTATGCCGATGCCCTAGCCTATGCCGAGTGGCGAGGTCAGCAAGATGGCGTCACCTATCGACTGCCCACAGAACTAGAGTGGCGAAAAGCTGCGAGTGGCACCGATGGCCGCTATTTTCCCTGGGGCAACCAATGGCAAGATGAAGCGACCAACTGGGGGGGCAGTGGCTTGCATGGCACCAGTGAAGTTGCCGCTTTCCCTCTCAGCCGCAGCCCTAACGGCATCGAAGACATGGCCGGTAATGTCTTTGAGTTCACCAGTACGCTGGTGGATGACGAGACTCAAGCCGTGATGAAAGGATGCTCTTGGGATGATCTCCCCGGCTTTTGTCGCGCCGCCTATCGGCATACCCGTCCAGTGGAATCCCGGCATATTTTGTTTGGCTTCCGCCTCGTGCTGGAGTGATTGTCCAGGAAAACCTGGTCGATTTTAAGGAATTTCTCAGCAAACAGGTAGACTTTGCTGGTTAAATAACAACAATTCCTATGCGGAATTATTTAACTAAATTGAGGATAAATGGGATGCGGCTTAATTACTTGAGCGCGATCGCGATCGCGGGCTTAATCACCACCGGTACAGTAGCTTGCGGCGGCGCTACTACTGACACCGGTGCTGAAGAACAGGTTGACCCCTGCGCGGCTGACCCTTGTGCAGCAGCTGACCCTTGCGCGGCTGACCCCTGTGCAGCAAAAGATCCTTGTGCGGCTGACCCCTGTGCTGCCGATCCTTGCGCGGCTGACCCTTGCGCAGCCGATCCCTGTGCAGCTGACCCCTGCGCTGGCTCGTAGCAATTATTTCAGAGTCGTTTGACTCCCGTCATTCATTTATTAAGCATCTACGCAGAAGGGTTCCGATCTAGATCGGAACCCTTTTGTTTTTTGAGAAATCTTTAGCCAACGACTGCTGCTTACCCACTCCGTAACCAGGGGTTATCTCCTAGAACTTCTCCGCTGTCCGGCTTTCTGGATGGAATTTGTAGCGGCGATCGTAGTTCGTGATGCCATACAAATTGAACGACACTGTTGTTTCATCACCAATCGACTCAATGGCATGAATCGCATCGCTGGTAAAACCAATCACATCACCCGGGTTCAGCAACAACTCTCCAGTGGACTCAATGTTGTAGGGATGTTTTGGCTCTGCGGCTCGCCGCCAAAAGCGGTTACGTTCTTGTCCGCCGAGCAGAGCAACAATCCCCCAAGTACCGTGATTGTGGATCGTCGAAGGCGTCCCTGGTTGCCACGTCACCATCTGTACCGTGAGCGGATATTGATATTCGCGATAGAGAAATTTCACCGCCCACCCGGTTTTAGGGGAAGGGGGGTCATATTCCATCTGCAACCAGTAAGAGCTGACTAAAAGCTTGCGCACCAAAGGGACGATCGCCTCAACGCGGCTAACGTCATCTTCAAACTTTTCTAAGGCTGCGTCTAAGTCAGTTAGAAAGTGATACAGCCGATAAACCTGCGGCGGCGATTCGATATCGGCACTCCCAAACTGACGCAGCTCACCCTCATCCGTTAATAGCCAGTTCGCGTTTCCCATCATTTGTGCCATAAGAGACCAGGCAAGGACTGCAGACCGGTATGGCATCAACGTGCCAGGCGATCCAATTACAGTTCAGATTCATCATCGCTTACGACGCTGAGATCAAGCTGATATTTTTCTGAGTGTCATCTGATTTCAACAAGGGAGTGAACTCATCGCAGACCAATAAGGCCATACCGAATACAGAAGCATTCCTGCTGGCAAACTAGCGCCAGCCAACGTCTCCGTAGAAATTAGCACAAGCTTTGAATCTCAGACACCAACGAGCATAAGAGAGGGAGCGGATGGATTCTAAGTTCACAATTGGGCACGTTAAGCATGCTCTTCGGTGAATTGTGTAATCTACCCATGAATGCTTCTGCCACTGTTGCGACTCCGTTGAACGTCTTCGTGTCTTATTCCCACAAAGATGAACCGCTGAAAGATGATTTAGTCACTTTTCTGAAAGCACTACAACACATCGGCAAGATCAAAATCTGGGAAGACCGCGCTATTGCCGCCAGCGACGAGTGGAATGCAGCGATTCTGCAAGCTCTGGACAGTGCCGACATCATCATCCTGTTAGTTACTGCACGGTTCATCGGCTCTGACTTTTGCTTCAGTAAAGAAATGAGTCGCGCCCTAATGCACCACGAGCAAAAAACTGCCCATGTGATTCCTGTGATCATGACGCCCTGTGCATGGCAGCAGATGCCATTTGCCAAGCTGCAAGTCTTACCGACAGATGGCAAGCCAGTCATTGAGTGGCGTAGTCAAGACGCGGGCCTAACCAATGTGATGCAGGGAATCACCCGTGTCGTTGATACCCTTTACGGCGTTGGACAATTAGCAGACGACAGCTGGGATACGGGAACATTAGCGGCAGCGAATACCTCTTCACCCTCGTCAGTCATGCCGACAGGTCAGCAAGACGCAATGGGTTCCACACCCTTAGATACCGATATCGCCGCCAACAGTTCCTTAAGCACTAAGCAACAGCGATTGGCACTGTTTCAACAACTATCAGCATTATCCAAAACGACTTTTGATGCTGTGGTGTACGCTCTGCGCATTCCCCCGCCATTACTACCACCACCAATGGCACCGCAAAACCAACGTGTGGCCGCTTTACTCCATTGGGCCGAGAGTCGCATGGGCTGTGGCTTACAAGAACTCGAAGCCGTCATGCTCACCGTACAATCACACTAAAGAGCCAGAAACGGGTCAGCGATCGCTGACGATTTCTGCTCTGGACACGATGCTCATTCTCAAGCACTAACACATTGCTGCAATTGAAATTGCGACTAGGAAGCTAATCTTTCAGGCTGATTAGCCGCCGAGAGCACAGGAATCGTCAAACAAAATCGAGCGCCCATGGCATCCGCGATCGGGGATACACAGGTGAGCTGTCCGTGATGTTTTTCGACCACAATTTCATAACTGACGGAGAGTCCTAGCCCAACTCCCGCACCAATTGCTTTAGTTGTGAAGAACGGATCGAATATTTTCGATTGCGTTTCGGGTGCAATGGGCAAACCATTATTCGTAATTTCGATATGAATGGTGTCAGCCTGTAACTGACTAGTCACAGTCATTTCCGGTTGCCAAGTATCGGCATCTGCCTCCCATCTAGCATCGATCGCATCTAAAGCATTCGTCATAATATTCATGAATACTTGATTCATTTGACTGCTAAAGCATTCAATGTTTGGCAGTTTTTCTAACTCTTTGACAATGTGAATCTCGGGCCGCCTGGCTTGAGCCTTGAGCCGATGACCTAGCAGTAATAGACTGCTTTCAAGCCCATCATTCAGGTCGGCGAGTTTAATAGTCGATTCTTGCAGCCGTGAAAAAACTTTGAGCGACATAATCAAACTACTAATGCGTTCAGTATCATTGCGAATTGAGCGCAGCACCTTGGGAAAGTCTTGACGAATA
>CAZFWL010000095.1:5740-8046 GCA_964522775.1 uncultured Halomicronema sp. | reverse complement strand
CGACGACCAAGATTGGTTGCCCGTTACCGGCTTCACCATTAGACGACTTGTCCGACAATCCTGGATTTGCCGTTGTCGATTCCTTGGCCACCGGGGTGACATCACGCATTTCATGCAGAGGTAGCCAAATAGCAAAGGTGCTGCCCTCTGGAGTGCCCATTTTGAGAGAAACGGTACCGCCGTGCATTTCAGCCAAGCGTTTGGTGAGCGCTAAGCCCAACCCAGTCCCTTCATGGCGGCGCGTGAGGGACGCGTCGATCTGTTGAAGGGGGCGAAACAGCAAAGTGCGCTTTTCCTGGGGGATGCCGATGCCCGTGTCTTCGACTGCGATGCAGAGATAAGGGGTGCTGGCGTTGACAGTACTGTCATCGGGGCGAAAGTCATTCAGTAACTGGCTGCCATAAGCCAGCGTGACGGACAAACGCACCTTGCCGGTTTCGGGAGTGAACTTGATGGCGTTAGACAACAGATTGATAATCATTTGCCGCACCCGGCGCGCATCGAGATTAACGCGATCAATGCGGTAGTCCAATTCCAACGAAAGCAACAGGCGTTTGCGATCAGCCCGAGGCTGCACCATGCTTAAGCATTCGCGGCAGAGATTTTGCACGGAGACGTTTTCAAGGTCTAGGTCAAACTTGCCCGATTCAATCTTTGATAAGTCCAGAATGTCGTTGATGAGGTTCAGCAAGTGCTGACCGCTCCGGCGAATCGCTTTGACATGACCAACTTTGCGGGCATCCTCCTCCGGTAACTGTTTCAACATCAGCTCCGAAAAGCCCAGGATGCTGTTTAGCGGCGTGCGCAATTCGTGAGACATGGACGCCAAAAACTCAGATTTCATGCGCGAGGCTTGCTCTAAGTCGCGATTAATGCGCTGCAATCGGTCTTGTGATTGAGCCCGTTCGATCGCGGCTCCCAAGGTGCGACAGGCTGCCAATAACATGTCTTGCTGAGGAGCTTCTTGCAGCTTTTGCAGGGTACGTGATTCCAGCGTGACCACACCGATGATGCTGCCATCCGCTGACGGAATCGGAAAAATACCCAACTGGCCAATGCCCGGATGGCGAAAGCCCGGGACTGATTGGGCATGCTCGGCGTAATTTTCGACGAACATGGGCTTGCCCGTGTCTACGACTTCCCACAGCAGTCCTTGACCGTGTTTCACCCCTTGTTGCAGCAAGGCTTCCATTTCTGTGATCGCCGGTTTGCCATAGGTGGCGATAAATTGGCCGGAGATTTGATTGGTCAAGGCTCCAGCCACGCGGTCTTTGCCCTGACCACTGACGACTTTGACATCGCCAAACGCGGCTCCCATGGCTTCCACCAGGTAGTTCAGGGCAAACTTGCCGATTTCTTCGAGATTGTCAGACGTTTGCAACTTTTCGGTCAGGCCTAGCAAAAACCGGAGCCGATGCACCTCGCTAGAAAGCTGCAGTTGCGACTGTCTTTCCTTCGTTAAATCGCGCAGGATGAATAGCTGGCCTTCGTTCGAGGTGTTGGTGACGAGTAATTCCAAGTAGGTTTGATTGGCCTGCTGTAGCGGAATGGCTTGGTCCTGTGGCGTCGGCGCTTGGCAATGTGCGAGCACCTGATCGCGCTGTTCGGCTGACCAAAATGACTTGGCGACCAGCCGATCTAAAATTTCGGTGAGGCGGGGACGTTGACTGAGCCAGTCCGCCGATAAATCACACATCTCCTGAAATTTGTCATTGAACAGGGTGAGTTGCCGATCCGCATTGAATAGAGCGATCGCATCACCCACCCGATTCAAAATTAAGGCTTGCTCATCGTCTTGGATGTCCCAAGTAGAGTTATCAAATGTGTGCATGTTTATGGCTTGTGCGAAGCAAGCTGACCTATTTATAAAGTGTGCCCCCGTGACGGCGTGCCAGCACAAAACAGCTCAGTTTGCTACCAGACGAGGCAAGTTAGCTTTCGCGTTTCATCCTGGTGCAATGAACGCAACCACACTCTGCTGTCTTTCTTCTTGCGGCTACCCGGCCATTCAGGAAACCGTATGGCACTGACTGCCGGCCACCGGAGGCATCATTTTCAATATCGCTTGCTGAGCCGCCGCCATCATCCGTCATTGGATACAAGAGTGTCTTGCGATCATCCGCTGCTACAGCAGTCACTCTAGGCCTAAACACAACTAAACCTTTTACTAGAGAAAAATCTGGTTGACCATGTTTCCAAAGCTAATCGCAGCTGAGCTATCATAAGCCTTTACGTTAGGGCGATCGCAGGTTTCTAAGCCAAGGTGGTTTCCCTGTCTGACGTTGAGGAATATGCAGTGAGCTTAG
>CAZFWL010000095.1:0-5725 GCA_964522775.1 uncultured Halomicronema sp. | reverse complement strand
AAGTTCGGAACTCTCTTAAAGCATTGACATCGCCAAATCGGGTGAGTGATCGCGCGTTTGATGCTGTCACCTTCGACAGTTCGGTGATGAAAACCTACGGGCGCTTTCCTCTGGCGTTGGAGCGCGGCCAAGGCAGCCGCGTGTGGGATACCGATGGCCGAGAGTACCTCGACTTTGTGGCGGGGATTGCGACCTGCACCCTCGGACACGGCCACCCGGTCAAGGTGGGGGCCGTTACGCAGCAGATTCAAAAGCTGCATCATGTTTCCAATCTTTATTACATTCCTGAACAGGGGAAGCTGGCTCACTGGCTGACGCAGCATTCCTGTGCGGACAAGGCATTTTTCTGCAACTCCGGCGCAGAGGCTAACGAAGCGGCCATCAAGCTGGCTCGTAAATATGCCCATGTCAAACGGGATATCGAAAATCCCATCATTCTGACCGCCAATGCGAGTTTCCATGGCCGCACGTTGGCGACGGTTACCGCAACGGGACAACCCAAATATCAGAAGAATTTCAACCCGCTGGTGCCTGGGTTCCACTACGTGCCCTACAACGACTTCGAATCGCTAAAGGTAGCTGTTGCAGAGTTGGATGGCGACCGTCCCCAAGTAGCAGCCATTTTGTTAGAGCCGCTCCAGGGCGAAGGTGGGGTCAATCCCGGCGATCGCGAGTATTTTCAGCAAGTGCGTCAGCTCTGTGATGAGACGGGTATTTTGCTCATTCTCGATGAAGTGCAGGTAGGCGTTGGCCGTACAGGCCAGCTTTGGGGCTACGAAAATCTGGGCATTGAGCCCGATATTTTCTCCTTAGCCAAGGGCCTGGGCGGAGGCATTCCCATCGGGGCGATGTTGTGCAAAGCTGGCTGCGACGTGTTTGAACCGGGTGATCATGCCAGCACCTTTGGGGGCAATCCCTTTGTGTGTGGGGTGGCTTTGACGGTCTGTCAAACGTTGATGCGCGATCGCCTGTTAGACAATGTGCAGGCGCGGGGCGAAGAACTCCGTGCCGGGTTACAGGCGATTGCCCAGGCATCTCCTCAACTCTTTTCTGGCGTTCGTGGGTGGGGGCTGATCAACGGCCTCGTTCTGCAACCAGAGGCGGCAGTGAAATCCATTGATATTGTGAAAGCGGCGATGGCGCAGGGGTTGCTGGTTGTGCCAGCAGGGCCAGGCGTCGTGCGCTTAGTGCCGCCGCTAGTGGTTACTGCGGACGAAGTCCAAATTGCCCTTTCGCGCTTGAAGCAGGCCATCAACGACGTGGTGGCCTAGCGTCCGCACTTTGTTGAGTGCGGCACGAGCCCTTCGGGTTGATTAATACCTGTTCTCATCGCCGAGGGTGGCGTCGCGATCGCGACGCCACCCTCGGCTAATGCGGATTTTAGGGGCAGCTTTCCGGCTAACCAACGACTTTACAGTAGACGGTTGAACTTTTATAGGGTTCGAAACCGACTGATTGATATAGCTTTACCGCTCCTGTGGGGTTTTGGGCATCCACCCCGATAGTGGCTGTTGTCATGCCGAGTTGCTGCAGTCGGTGCAGACTTTCGAGCAGCAGGACGCGCCCCAAGCCCAACCGACGATAACCGCGCCGAGTCCCCAGTAGGCAAACATGACCTTCTTGGAGACCCAGTCGATCATTGCGTTCGGGGTTGATTTCGCTGTAAGCGAAAGCTGCTAGCTGTCCGTCGTCGGTCTCAATCACTAAGTCGAGATTGGTCGCATATTGCGCCCGACTACACCAATGTTTGAACTCCTCAACGGTTACAGGACTATGGTTCCAATGGTCGATAAAGGTTTGGTTGAACGTTTCAACCCACTTTTCGGCATCGGTGGGTACCACTGTCCGTAATTGCCATACTGAGCCTAACCGCCAATCACAAGCGGCATCGGCTTTGGGAATTGGTTCGGTAAGCGATCGCCGCAACCGCCAAAAAGCCCGCTCTGGCTTGAAGCCAAACTGCTCTAACAACTGACGACGTGGCACCAGCGAATCGCGGCAACCGGCATGCAGCACAATCGGCACCGAGAATTGTGCCCCCAACCTGAGTACCTGTTGCTCAGCCCAAGCCAAGATGGCCTCGGCCAATTGAGTCGTGGGCGCTTGAGGATGAATGAAAAACTCCAAGTGGCTAACGAATTCGGTATCTGGGGGTTGCCGCCAAAGTTCCGCGATCGCCATTAGTTCACCTGCTGGATTGCGCCAGAGCCGCAAATCTTGATCAACTGCAAAACTTGGGTCCGCATAACGTTCACGCAGTTTGGCCACAGTGGCGCGATTCTCCCCGTGATCAGCGACCTGACAGGTGTTGATCAAAATCGCGATCGCGGGCAGATCGACAGCGGCATCAAGCTGACTGACCTGGAAGGGGTATTCGGTAACTAACATGATTTCCGCCCTTTTGTAGTACGCGGAAGTGGCGAGCACTTCTAAAGACTGATACAAAGAGCCACCAGGAATTTCGGAAGCTCAACTTATTTATACTACAAATACTACAAGTGAGTTAGAGGATATCTCGATTTATGCAAGGCAGTGAAGTCGAGTTATCCATGACTCCTGTAGGCAGGCGAAGCGGTAACCCCCATTAAGCTGCGGGCTCGGCAAAACATTAGAGGACCACTCTAGTGATAAAGGAGTGCTCGTTAAGTAACGTGACGGGCAGAGCTAAAACAGTGTCACTGCGGGAATTGCTTGAATGATTTCTGCGGTGGCAGTGGCGTCCCAGCCCCCTTCGGCCTGTCGTCCCGCTAAGAGAATAAATCTCAGTTCAAAGGCGCTGGGTAGTCCCTCAACCTCTAGCCAAATATGAGGCGTTTCTTGTTCGCAAGTAAATCGTTCTTCATCCATGAGCTCGGTAGCGATCGCTCCCACGGTGTCAGCCAGTTGTAGCGCTAATCGACAAAAGTCAGCGAATTCGACCTCGGTGAGTTCAACGGCCCAGCGATCGCCCCCTACCAGGCCTTTAAAGACACTGGCGTCTGGGGTATACCCCAGACGCCAGCCAATCCCTTCTTTCAGATGACGCACGATTGCTTATTCGCCAATGATTTCCGGCTGCGTCAGCTCGTCTGACATTTCAATAATAGCTCGGAGGACTGGCTTCATGCGAGGATCATCGTAAGCCTCAAACTCCTCAAAGCGACGTCGTTGGGCTCGGTTGGCTACCTGTACGGTAATGCGGTAGCGATTGGAAGCCGCATTGATCAAATCTTCTTGCCGCTGCATCAACTGCTGGGTATTGAAAGGGGAAGTATTTCTGAGCATAGAGCCTGCTTTTAAGCGTTTGAATACTCAGTATATCAAAGCATATGAAAGTGCTGGCGCCACCTCGTCAGCACTAACTGCAGCAATTCTTAGGAAGCGTTTCTAGATACGAGCCGCAGGGCTCAGGGGCAATGGCACTGGGTGAGCCGTGAGGTGCGGTTAGCGCTTGGGAGCTGTCCCTGGGTAGGGCGGTGCTGGCATAGCGCGATCGCAGCGCGGAGCCAACATGCGTAGACGAATTCGCCAGTGCAATCAGCTTTTTTACGCGACAATAGCACCAGCTTGGTCATAAGGAACGCGCCCCCATGCCTGAGGAAAACCACTCGCCAGAAAATCCGATTGCTCCCGAGGAGACGCCTGAACCGACCGAAGCCGAATGGTCGGATGACAGTGCCTATGAGTCTCTGGATGAAGCTTCTATCGCTGCTAACATAGCTACCGGGCAGGCTGAGCGTGAGCCTGATGACACGCTGGACTCATCAGATGACGCGATCACGGCAACCGCAGCCGCCGAACTTGAGGAAGAGTGGTCAGACGACAGTGCTTATGAGTCTCTGACATCAGCGACAACGGCCGCGGTCTCAACTGATGATGGGGTCGTTGCCACGGATGAGGAATGGGACGAAGCCACGTTTGAGTGGGAAGAGGAATTGGCAGAGCCCCCCGACGCGCCGCCGTCGCCCCCGACAACACGGGAAGCGCTGAGCTGGTTGAAGCCCGCTGCGCGACGGTTTAAGCCGGTTTGGCGACGGCTACTTGCTGGGGTGCGGAACCGAGTTCCGGCGGTGGCCGATTTCCCTGATGCCGTGCTGAGCGCCATGATTATTGGCACTTTAGTGTTGCTACTGATTGTGCTGAATAGTTTGCGTCAGCCTGCTGTGGCCAGTTCCCCGCCGAGCCAAAAGGCTGGGCCAGAGGAGATCGTCAGGCCAACTGTGAGCCCACCTGATGCTGGTGCCGTTGAGAATGAGCCAGTGCCAGCAGCAGAACCAGATGCGCCGCCAATGTCGATGGAGCCTGCTCCTGTCATCGTGGACGGCGAACGCATTGCCAAAATTCAGTCGCAGTTGACTGACAGCTCTATTCTGAATGCTCAACGGGTTGTTGACTCGGTGCAGGCTGACTTTACGCGCAATCAGCTGACCTTAATCTTTAACGGCGATTGGTATCGCCTGTCGGACTATGACCAAACGCAGTTGACCCAAGCGTTGATGCAGCAATCTCAGGCGCTCGAATTTGCTGACATTCAATGTTTGACGCCAGAAGGTGATGTGTTAGCGCGATCGCCGGTCGTCGGTAACAGCATGGTGATCTTGCAACGAGAACGGCCCCCGGAAGTGCCCGAGCCCGAGCGTCCAAGGTTTCGCATTATGGTCGATCGCTAGTTTCAATCCTTGTTGAGCAGGCTCGAATTGTTGGGAGTGGGCTTGCAATTATTCGGCCGATTCTTGAGTGGGTATGGGAGTCGGCTCAATCATATTCAGGCGATTCATGCCCCACACTAAGCCCACCGCCAGCAGCCCCCCAATGGTGAATCCCACCAGTAGCAGCCTCAATATGAAGTTGCGGAGCCAGCGCTTGTCAGCCTCTAGCCGCGATCGCCCGGCCTCTGACAACTGAAAATTGGGATCATCTTGATGCCAGATGGTGGGCTTGCCCCGAAACTCTGCCTCAATGTCATTGGCGTCAGGCAATGGATCTTGCTGGGAGTTGTGAAATGGCGGCTGTTGCATAGAGCAGATTGGTAGAGCAGTCTTTTGACGATCTCGCGGGCTGGGAGATCGCAACTTGCCTTCTATTCTGAAAAGGATTCGCCGTAATTGCCCTGACAGTAGAGAAACTTAATTGTTCAAGGGCGCATGAGTACAATTTGCTTAAGTATGCGCTCAAGCTGCCATAGAGCGGTGCAACCGACTAAGTCTTAGCCACGCTGGAATTCAGTCCCAACCCACAGAACCCTTACTGTTGCCCCCGCCGCGATCGCCGTCGCGCCAATGGGTACCACGGCTAACGCCTGGGTGCCTGCCAAATTGATTAAATTGCCAGAACTATGACTGCCTTGAGCCAGACTAAACTCCAGTCCCAAGGGAGTCGTATGGAGCTGTCCCCAGAGATAGGTTTCACGCTTACCACCTGCTTTGAGATCTTGCCGCGATCGCGCGGTCAAAAACGGGGCTGACCAATTGCCCGCTTGGCCGGACAGTTTGCGAATGGCTGGAGCGACAAACCGCCAAAAACTGACCAGTGCGGAAACGGGATTACCCGGCAGACCAAAATAGAGTTGGGGTGCCGTTTCTCCTTTGATGGTGGCGACCGTTAGGGGCTTGCCAGGTTTCACCGCAACCGAACGAATATGTAGCGTGGCGCCCAAATCGCTCAAAATCTGATCGACATAGTCGTAGTCACCCACTGACACGCCGCCCGACGAAAGAATCATGTCGGCCTCGGTGATCGCCTGACT
>CAZFWL010000094.1:0-8135 GCA_964522775.1 uncultured Halomicronema sp. | reverse complement strand
TCCTACGGCTACCGCATGTCAAAAGTGGCCGTCTCGATGGCGGGCAAATCTCTGGCCATTGATCTCAAGCCGCAAAATATCGCGGTTGCCATTCTCCATCCTGGTTTGGTCAGTACTCGCATGACGGGTTTCACCCAAAATGGCATTACCCCAGAGACGTCGGTGAAGGGGCTACTCGCCCGCATTGATGAGTTGACGTTGGAGAATACCGGCAGCTTTTGGCACAGCAACGGTGAAATCTTGCCCTGGTAAAAAATCTGCGCTCAGAAAACCATCCCAGAATAAACGGTTCTGTGAGGATTTGGCAGGGGCCTGTTTGGCGTCAAGCGACTGTTGATTCCCCTCAATCTCCCTAAAGTCCTTTGGGCATGGCTACGCTAGAAAAAGGGCGACTTCGAACCAGAATTTTCAAAACCCCCTTGCTAAGGGGGCGGCGACAGCGGGGGATCCTAAGCCGAATTCACGAAGCGTATCGACTGCCCTTAACTAGCAGCGGGAAATTCCGGTAGGGTGCCGAGTTTGCGGATGCTGACATTGACTTCCATGCCGAGGTAGTCGTTAGAGCCACCGTACCAGCTACCCGATAGAGGCATCACCTGTCCTGGATGGCGGGCGATCGCCACTCGAATGAGTTCAAACCCTTCGGTAATGCGATTCGTGGGATCGTAATGGCACCACCCAGCGCCCGGCAGATATACCTGCAACCAGGCATGGGTCGCTCCTGAGCCCGTCATGCCCACCTCACCGCCATCCAGCGCCTCATCATAGAGGTAGCCGCTGACAAAGCGACAGGCAAAGCCGAGTCGTCGCAGCGCTTCGATCATCAGCCAAGCGTAGTCGCGGCAGGTTCCTTGCTTCAGCTTCAGCGTTTCACCTGGGCTTTGGGTGCCTTCCGCTTCCCGAGCCTGATACGCCAGACTGTTCCAAATTTCGTCCATCATGCGGTCCAGCACATCTAAGGCATCGTCGCGATCTCCTGCCACGAAGCGTTTTGCCCAAGCGGCAACGCTGCCATCATGATCTTCGGCATGGGGCCGCATGAAGTTCGATAAATCAATCCATTCATCTGGCGTGTACTGGACGGGGACCTCTTGAGCCCGTTCTGAGAGCGGAAAATCTTCAGCATCTTTAATGCCAAAATGCTCACCCCGTAAGCGATAAGTCACCGTCAACTCAGCCGATGACTCCGCAAACTGCATGATGGCCACATTGTTAGACAGGGTGTCCATCATCCAATGCACTTTGGTGGGGATGTTGGTGTCTAACGAATACCGCAGGATCCGACCGCTGTAGCCCGAGCTCGGCAAAAAAATGGCCCGATGATCGCCAAAGGTGACCGGCTGGCGATATCGATATGTGGTGACATGTTCTAAGTCATAAATGACAGTCATGGCATATACCTTGACGAAAATACCGTGCGTTTAGCTGGCGATCGCCACTCATCTGCACTCACTTGATGCGGCTGAGCCGATAGGCGCCTTGAGGTCTCGAAATCACCGTCCAGCGTGCCGCCCCAGCCCTAGCAATCCTGTCGGTAACTGTCTTGCACAGAGTAGCCGAAACAAAAGCAATGCCCGCTATGTGCCGCATCAAGTCCCCCCATCATTAGGAGTTGTAGGGGGTGTCCAAGTTATTGACGAACACGTTAGTCGATAAGGGCAAACGACCGGGATTTTGACGCGGCTCGGCGGCAAAGCCAATCGGCAAGAGCACCGCCACTACAATGTCATCGCGGTTTTCGGCCCCAATCACCGTTTTGACTGCATCCTCTTGCCAGCCATTCAGAAAGCCAGAAGATAATCCCATGGCTTCAGCCGCGAGCGCGGTGTGAGTGGCGGCAATCATCGCGTCCTTAATCGCATACTCTCGTCGGCGATCGCCTAATTTTTCCTGGAATTGTGGAATTGCCTGCTTAAAGTACTCGACCGTCTTTGGGGGCCAGGCACCTCGTTCCAGCGCGGTTTGATAAATCTGCTCCATCAGCGCTTCGTCTTTCCAGGCGGTGGTGCTGGCAGTGAAAACGAAGGTTACAGCAGCCTGCTGGACTTGCTGTTGCCCAAAGGCAGCTTCAGTGAGCGCTTGCTTCTGCTCAGGGCTTTCCACCAGCACAATGCGCCAGTCCTGCAAGTTATAGCTGCTCGGTGCCGCAACAGTCAGCTCGACTAGCCGCTGTAGCATCTCGGGGGGAATGGCTTCGTCCTTAAAGGATTTGATCGCTCTACGGTTGGTGATCGCCGTAAACGTATCTAAGGGTGATGACAAAGACGCACTCATCAAAATTTAACCTCTCTCACTGTTCATTGAGTTCGTTGGCAACTGATGGCCACTTGAGTTTTCGACCGCAGTGACTTCCGCAGTCAGCTATGCCATCTAGCCTGCGACTTGTTAAGTCTAGTGGCTCCTTTGGCATTGTCTCTACTATCCTAAGGAGCAATTTGCTAAGGGGCTTGATGCCCTCTAGCAACATCAGGGGGCGATCGCGCACAAATAGCTGACCGTATAGCAGTTCATTTTGATCTTTTCTGAACTTTCTGATATTTCTTTCGGAAAAAGAATGAATCAGGCTGAAACCTATAGGCAGCAACACATGGATGGTTCATGGAAGTACTCGCTCTACTATTCGTGATAGGAACCTTTGTGGCGCTATTGGTTCCTGAGAAGAAGCCGAAAAAGCCAAGTCCTGGCGATGATTTATTGAAGGGGCTGAAGGCCGCTGCTGGAGAAATTTTTGATAGTGACTTGCTGAAAAAGGATTCACCAAAATCAAAAAATAAACCTGGTAATCCACTGGAATCTCCATTGACCGCAGTTTTCTTCACCGTTCTGATTGGCATTCTGCTGACCTGCGTTTGATGGCTTTAGCTGACCGAAAAACAGCTGCGGGGGCGGATTTTGAGGCTTTCGTGCCTGGATAACTTGTAATGAGGCCTTATAAAAACAATGCCCCTCGTCCCTTCATTTAGGGACGAGGGGCATTATGCAAATCAAGCCGTTAGGTCACTATGCCGAAATCTTAATCATCGTCGCCATCATCGCCGAGATCGTCAATGATTCTGAAGATGTTTAGCACGCCGGTGATCGGATCTAAAATCCCACTGGCAGCAGTGTTAACCAGGTTTAAGAAGTCTGAGGCGCGCGCTGCGCCAGACCGGGAGACAAGAACAATATCGTTTTCCCGTAGGGGCGGATTGTCCGCATCGTCGATACCGGCGGCCAGGTCAACATCGATATCGCGCTTTTCGACGGTGCCGTTGGGGTTGACCCGAATGAAGGTGACTGTGGCCGTTCTTGCTCTAGAGTCGGCAAAGCCACCCGCCGCCAAGATTGCTTGATTGAGTGTTGAGTTGGGGTCAATTTCAATTCGGCCAGGCGCCTCAACCTCACCCACGACATCAACTTCAATAAAGTCTTGCGCAAAGCTGGCGGTTGCCAGAGTCCGAGCCTCCTCAGGGCTGAGGGCGATCGCTTGGGGCACAAACACCGTATCGCCATCCCGCAGCAGCGCATTCTGCGATTGGTCACCTTCCACCAACAGGGCAAAAAAGTCGACCGGAATGATATCGCGGGTGCCGTCTGGCTGGGGCCGAATTAGCTCAATATTACGAATATCAGCGAGCTGGGTAATGCCGCCCGCATTTTGAATTGCTTGGGCTACAGTGCGCAACTCGGCAACCGAAACCTCGGTCGAGGCGGCGCCTTCTTGGCGCGTAGTGTAAGCTCCGGGAGTATCCACTTCGCCAGCAACGGCAATGCGAATCGGCCGAGGAGCCGATAAAGACAACGTCACGATTGGGTCAAAAATAAAGGCTTCATATTGCCGAGCGACGTTTGCTGCCGCTTCTTCCAAACTCATACCCGTGACGTAAACGCTACCAATCCAAGGCAGACTAATCGTGCCGTCGGCTAAGACGCGATAAATGTTGTCAGTCGCTAAGCGATTACCGCTTTCGTCATCCGTTAGCTCTGGAACGTTGAACACATCGAAGCGCACATCGTCACCTGGCCCCAACAGATAAATCGGAATGTTTTGGGACGGATTAAAGATTGGCGTATTGCGGTTGGCAGAGGGACGACTGGGACTGCGCTCTAATGGTGCGAATGCATCGGTATCAACTTCTTCGCGGACAGTACTATCTGGCAGTGATTGTGCCCAGGCAGGATAGAGGCATCCGAGAGCCATCAGTTGGGAAATCAACAGGGCTGAAATTGGTAACCGGGATCGCTCTAGTGCCCTAAATGCATTCATAGTCATCACTCCACATAAAAAATCGCTATGTAATCTGAGATATTTCTTTATTCTGGTGAACTGACCAAAGCTTAATTCTTGCCTTGATTTATCGACAATGTGTCTTGCTGCAGAGTTCCCTTATGGGCAGTCGAAAGACCAGAGACAAATAGCGCCCATCCTCAACACCATTGAAGTTTAGGGTTCTTTCATCCGCTTTGGCGCTGCGGGTAAAAGCAATACCTGACAGCATCTGTATTCGGTCTAGCTCCATCCTGCAGATTGCGATCGCGGCAAGTAAATGCGCCATCATTTGCATACGTTAGTATCCGCCCGACACCGTTGCAAATTTCTCTGCCGGTGAGTTTATGAAATCTTCAAGAGAGACTCCCGAAATATACGGAGGGTTTACACAAAGCTGCCGGATACCAAAGCCTTATCTGGTCCAGACAAGGCTTTGGTATCGATTTTCAGGGGCTCTAGAGCTGAGCTCATTGACCTCGGGGTTGGCGCGATGAGGTTGAGCCCTAGTGGTCTTGTCCTAAAAACGGATGGTGCATTTAGAATTGCCGACGCGCAAAAATGAACACCGTAATCGCTAGCAAGAGAGTGGTATACAGCAGGCCATACAGCAAGTTGCCAAGCAGTTCTAGCGGAGCAGGAAAGAGCGTCATGCCATAAACCGCCTCGTTGCGAAAGTTTAGGCGCTCTAGGTCAGGTAAGACTAAATAGATGACATTCGTGACTCTTTGAAAGACCACACTCTCAGTGAGCTGGCCCAATGCCACCATGTCCTCACTTAAGTGCCCCATGAGGTAAACCCCAATCGTTAACAAAGTCGCCAACAGCGAACTGGTAAACACCCCGAACAGCAGCGCCGCCGCCGTGAGCAACATCAGCTCAACAAAGGTGTAGAAAATGGCCAGTAGCAGACTGCCCGCGGTGAACTCAATTTGATTCAGCGCGAGTACAGCAAAGTAAATCAGGGTCAGGCAAGCCAGTAGCGCGGCCAACACTGCCGAAAGCCCCAAATGCTTGCCCCAGATAAACTCGAGGCGACTGATGGGCTTCGAAATCATCACTAGCACCGTCTTTTTCTCAATTTCTTTGTTGATCAGGCCTGTCCCAACAAAAACGGTGACTACAAGACCTAGCAGGTGAATGCCAGCCAATCCGAGATCGAGGATGATTTTGTCTTGGGCACTGGCGGCAACGCTGGGGAGCAGGGCCGCAGCAGCAAACATGAGCACGGCATACAGCCCGATCAAGTACAAGACGCGATCGCGAATCACTTCCTTATAGACGTTGGTTGCGATAACCCAAATACGCGACAGACTCATAGCTCTCAAAAACTCGTCTAGCCTCAGACTGCAATGATACGCCTCTTTGCCGAGACACAACGCCCCAATGGGGCAACTTCGAATTCATGCCAAGCGGTTGCTGGTTCAGTCGTCAATTTCTCGGATTCGGACTCCTGAAACTCAAGCTTGCCAAGTTCGCAGTTCATTCAGCGAGAATGAGCTTCACTTCGTCCCCAATCGCTAATCTCAATCGGGCCTGGGCGCTGCTGCTGTTGAGCGCAATCTCGACCCAGCCGTGGCTGCCTGCTAGCGCGATCGCGTGACCAATTTCGACCTCTCCGTAGGCTGTTCCTACCGGAATTTTGACCGCCCCGACGTGCATCATCCATTTTTTAGTTGCGATCGCGCTAGCGGGAATCGTCGTGATCAGGTTGCCGAAGTGATCAATATGTTGAATCGAGCCCACAATCTGCTCCGCTGAGATTTCCGCTTGGGGAATCGCAATGCGCAATAACGTTTTGGGATCGAGACTGTCACCCACTTCCTTCAGCGCCACCCCAGCGGCCAGATGAGCCGCCACCGGAGCAAAAATGTCCCGCCCGTGAAAAGTTTGGCTTGGTTGAGGCGATCGCCAATATTGGGGTTTAGTAAGTTCGACTGCTTCGATCTCCTCAGGTTGAACAGAGTCAAAAATGCCGCTCAGCACCCCGTTATCTGGCCCAACGAAATAGCCTTGGGGCGTTTTCAAAGCGATCGCTCGCCGCGCTGTACCCACCCCAGGGTCCACCACAGTCAAATGCACTGTGCCTGTGGGCAAGTAGGGATAAGCATTCAGCAAGGTAAACCGAGCGGCAGCAATGTTTTGAGGTGGAATATCGTGGCTCAGATCGATTAACTGAACGGCGGGACAAATGCTGGTGATGACGCCCTTCATCACGCCGACATAGCCATCGCGATAGCCAAAATCCGTCAGCAGCGTCATGGTCGATGGCATGTCCTAGCCTTCCAATGCGGCCCGCTTTTAGCATCCCAGATCTTGGGATCTTGTGCGAGCCGACCGACTGCATCTGAACACCTTAAAACTTAGGCGCTTAACGCTGCCGCCACCTTGCCAAAACGGCGATCGCGCTGCTGATAAGCTAGTAGCGCCTCATGAAACGCAACCCGATCAAAATCGGGCCAGTAGCGTTCGGTGAAATACAGCTCGGTGTAGGCTAACTGCCAGAGTAAATAGTTGCTCAATCGCTGCTCACCACTTGTGCGAATGAGGAGATCGGGATCGAGCCCATCAGGGGTATACAACTGCCGACTAATTGCCGTTTCATCAATATCTTCTGGCTGTATATATCCCCGCTGCACCTGCTCGGCAAGGGCCTGACAAGCCCGGGTGATTTCTAATCGACTGCCGTAGTTCACCGCCACATTAAAGGTCACCCCTCGGTTTTGTGCGGTCATTTCACAAGCATGGGTCATTTCAGATTGAAGCGTTGCCGGGAGGGCTGACAAATCGCCCAGAAACTGCAAACGTATCCCTTCCTGATGCATCTCAGCCAGTTCCTTCCGCAACAGTCGCTCAAACAACCGCATTAGAAACTCAACTTCTTTGAGAGGGCGCTGCCAGTTTTCCGTCGAAAAGGCATACACCGTCAGGGTAGGGATGCCCCAATCTTGGCAGCAGCGTACCAAGTCTTTGAGAATCCGTGCCCCTTGTCGATGGCCTGCAATGCGTGGCAAGCCTTTCTCCGTGGCCCAACGCCCATTGCCGTCCATGATGAAGGCGATATGTTGGGGCAGGCGATCGCGATCAAGATCCAAAGGCAATGCTTTCATAGTTGAAAAATTCATAGATGAGAAACCACTAGTGTTCAAATAATGTTGTTCAGTCGATGACCTGGCCAGAGACTGCTACTGGACATTTACGGTTGCATTCCCAGGGCTAAACAGGGAGTCTAAATACGCTGGTGTCAGGGTCCGGTTCCAGGCCCACAGCGATTTGATCACCTGGTCAAAGGTATAGAGCAGCGTCAGTCGATGAGTCAGGGACCACTGCTCCCAAGCCAACTCATGCATCATGCGACGCAGGGTATGTAGCAAACTTCCCTGCGCGGTGCGATCGCTGAGTTTCCGCACCATGGCTTGCCCCAAGGTCTGCCCGATCTTTATCAGCGAAGAATCAGGGTAGGCCCACATCCCAAAGCCCCAAAACTTGGTCATGTGATTAATCTCGTCAATCAGTAGCTCGGCTAATACTGCCTGCAAAGCGCCGGTTGAATGCGCCATCATCCAAATGTATAGACAGGCCGCACCATACTCCGTGGCGACCCGATGTAGGCCGTGACGGTAGAGGTTTTCGCGCGGATTATCTGCCGGCTGGTAGGGGCGCGCCGCATGGGGGATAGTCTCTGGCTTTTGGCCACTGAGTATCGTATAAAGCTTGGCCAGCGCGGGCGTGTGACGCTTCTCTTCCCGCTCCCATAAACCCACTTCTACGAGCTTGCCGGACTCATTTATCTGACCACCGACAAACCGCGCCATACCAGGATAGAGCTCAGCTAAATATTGACGGCTGCTCTGGGTATAGCCGCGAATGGGGGCTTCGGTATTGATGG
>CAZFWL010000093.1:0-8185 GCA_964522775.1 uncultured Halomicronema sp. | reverse complement strand
TAGTTATCTACCATACTAATTTGTCGTTGTAGCTGTTCTTCCAACATACTTTGGTCTTGATAGAGTATTTGAGCTTTATTGAGGATGTCTCTATTCTTATTTGATAGTTTTAATACAATATCCTGCTGCTTGAGTTGATCCAACAGGGACGCTAAGTCCGATGAAAATTCCAACACTAAGCAATCAATGCGATGGCGATTTTGCCCCACCCATTGCAAAAAAGAGACAATCTCAGTATCTGTATGAATATGATAAGCGCGCCTGTCCAGCACACTTGCCAAGGCGTGTTGCAGCGAAGATTGGGGGGCAAAACCGCCGACTAAAAAATGTGCATGCAAGGGTTTTCGCTCTCTCAATAATCACGAACTCGACCATGACAGTCATCTTGGATGCCAGGTAATGCATGTTGCTGCCCCGTTATTGCCTGGCTGGATGAGACATTGTCCTTCATAGAAATATAAGTGGTTAACTTACTCAAGTGGGGCTAGTGTGTAATCGCTGCACTTTCAGCACAAATGCCTAGATCGTGGTTATGCTACTTGAGTAGCCAAACACTTGCGAATCTGATACAGGGGTCATACTGCGGTATGACTGTAGACTCACGATTTGACATTGATGTCTCGCAGTCTACGATGTTTGCATTTCTTAGATTAAGCGTATCGTAAACCTCTACGAGCGTAATTGGAATGGTCATCATTCGTTTTATGAGGGCGACTGGCGGAGAGGACTTCTTCCCCTTCAGTCGATTTAGGCGTAGGCAGTTGGTATCTTCGTCTTAGTAGTCGGTGACGCTAGGTCAATGTCCTTAGTAGTCGTGACTTAACTAACGTTGCTCCCAACATTTCCATCCTTTTGTTAATGAGGTTTTGGCTCGGACATGACACTGCCATCGCTGGCTGAATTTATCCGGTTAATGCCGGCTAGCGTGGTAACAGAACCTCCAAGCCGCTGGTTGACCCATTGCTTAGAGAGCCGAGGCGACTACTTGGTGTTACTCGATCAAGAGCACGCTCCAATCTATGGATTGCCCTTGAACCAGTTGATTAGCTTAGTCCAAACAACCAATGAGGCGCTAATCTCCCCTCATTCAGAGCACGCTCGGGCCGCCTCAGACTCCGCAGCATGGCTGGCTCAAATTGACGAAGTGGCAGATGAACTGCACTTGATTGAGCTGCAAACGCCTGTTGACACCCTGATTCAGCAAGTGGTCTCAGGCCCAGGGCAGCATTGGGCCGTGGTAGACCATCAGGGCCGCTATCAAGGCATGTTAGACATTGTCCGGTTGTTGGCCAATACCGTGCAGTTATTGTCGGCGACAAACTCGCCAGCGATATCAGAGGAGCGATCTTTTCTACCCTCGGAGAATTTAACATCGCAAAGTCATACGGCGTTGCTTACCTACTTGGGTCATGAACTAAAAACTCCGCTGACCTCTTTATTAGGCTTATCGAGTTTGCTCAAAATGGGCAGCGAAAATCTCACCCCCCGACAAATCCGATATACCGGCCTGATTCAACAGCACTGTCGACGATTGGCAGCCTGGGTCAATACCCTGGTGGATCTAGGTCGGATTGAAAGCGCCACGCTACGGTTGGTGCCCCAAGAGGTGAATTTATCCTCTCTGTGGACCGAAGCTTACGGGCAGGCCGCCCTCCGAGCGGGGCTTGAACAGCACACGTCAGCGTTATCAATGCCTTCAGCGTTGCACGATGAATCGCCGCCGCTGACCCTAGTCGCAGACCAAGTGCGTCTGCGACAAATGCTCAGTTGCCTAATGCAAACTGCTTTGGTCAACCGCGAGACTGATCAGCCGGGAGACACGCGACTGCTCGATGTTTTGCAGTGGGATCATTGGCTGGGATTTGCGATCGCCGGCATCGAAGATCGCTTCTCTTTAGAGCATTTGTCACAGGCAATGACGATTCGGCCTTTTGCCACCGCTCCGGCAGCCGCGACGCCATTATCAGCAGAAATGGGGCATTGGCTGGAATGGCTGCTCGTTCGTAAACTAGCTCAACTGCATCAGGGCGAGCTGGTGATGACGGTGCATCAAGGGACGATGATTCGGCCCACGCTGCTGCTGCCGGTTTCCCCCCTGCCGGATGCCACTAGGAGTAGTCGCTTGCTGTTAGTCGTGGCCCCGTTCGAAACGGAGTCGATCGCCCTGCTCTGGCAACAGGCCAGCCAATTAAATTATCAGTTACTGATTACGAAACACATCCCAGATGCGATAGAAGTGGCGACACACTTGCCAGTAGCCGCGGTGTTGGTAATGCTGCAGTCTCAACAGATGCGCGACGATTTGCAAATGCTAAAAACTGCTTTAGCGGCTAATCATCAATTATTGATTGCGCTAGTGCCGCCGCATCTTTCGGCATATTTGGGTGAACTGCCTGTTGATCGCGAACTACTATGGCCAACGGATGGCCTGGGCAGCGTATTACTACAACCGCCTACGGTAATGCTAGCGCCGAGTCGATTGACGATTTTGTACCTACGCTCTGAGGAACAGTCATCGACTTCGAGCCAAAAATTTCCCCATATTTTTCATGACTTTGGTTGTCGGGTGTTGGAAGTGGATGATTTACAACAGGCGAGTTTGCTGAAGCGAGTGTGGCGGCCCGATGTAGCCGTGCTTGATCCCGCGATCGCCGACCCGCAATCTTATCTGCAAACCCTAAGTCAACTTGCTGAACTAACGTCTTTGCCCCTAATTACCTTGACCATGGGGGCCACTCAGGCCGCCCATGCGATCTCTCAATTGTCGGTATTTCCCTGTTTAGTTGCAGAGGCCGCATGGAATACACCTGAATCCGCAGAACGCATGTCAGCCTGGTTGGTGCAAGTGTTGCAGGTTGCCGCCACCGAAGGCGCCAGTTCAAGAACTTGAGACACGGTAAAAAACGCTAAGTGACTTGCCCCCCTGTCCCTTTGCCTCCGAGTCAGTAATTGAAACCTGAGCTCGGTTTAAGCCGATGGAGGCAAGCCCATTCCAGGTTGAGTTTTGGTTTCTTAGGCTGATGGCAATAAGCGATTGAGCCGCAGATGAGATTGACTATAAAATTGGTGGGACTGCGATGTCTGGAATGCTCAATTCTGGCCAAGACTGAATCGTTTTACAAGCCAACGGTTACGGCGATGGAACAGAGCCGGTTTGGGCACTGACTTACGTGACGGCGGCCCGGCGTTCGCCGCTGCTAAAGATACTTGACAAATAAAAGTATTTCCTAACTTAAGTGAGATCTTTTTGTTTTTTTTGAGCACAATAGCACTTATGGAAAGAGAGAACGCTTTCTGACGCGGGTACCATAGGCGAGGCGAGTACGCCGACCAGGGGCAACTATAGGCATGGGCCAAGTGGATAACACATCAAGCCATCCAAACGACGAGAGCAAAATTGCTCGCGAGGCACTGCGCAAAGTATCTCAAGACTTGAGAGCCCTACAAGATGAGCTCTCTGGCCAGTTGAACCAGGATATTGCCCGATTGCAGGGTACCAAGCACCGCCTACTCAACGACATTGAAATCTTAGAAGACGAGTACCAAACTCTGAAAGACGAGGTAGGCACGCTAAAGCAGCAACACAGTGCGGAATTGACCCGTCAGCAACAAGCTCAACAGCAAGTCTGGGCTAAAAAATTGGCTCAAGCCCTCGCGACTCATTTGCAAGGACGCTTGACTCAGGATATGTACGCTGGCAGCGGATCCGTCGGCATGACAGCCGCCCCCGATGGCTCGTTGCAAAATGCCTATCAACTCTTATCTTCGCTTGATTCCAGTTTGAACGATACGCTTCATTCTCTCCAACAAGATCTGAATAGCTATCAAAGCTCGCTATCACAACAGGTTAGCCGGATGCATAGTATGGAGCAGCAGGGCGAGGCACTTTTAGAAGCCTTAGTAAGCCGACTGAGCCTGCAATTGCAAACGCAAATTGCCCGGCCGAGAGCGATCGCGACAGTAACTAATGGCAACGGCAACGCTCATAGTCAGCAGCTAAACGGTTATCAACAGATGCCGTTGTACCCTTCCCATGGTCAACAGGTGTCAGGCCGTCAAGCCCTGCCATACAACCAACCCAGTCATCATCAACCCGATAGCCGAGGCTATCCCCCCGCCAAAGCCCCGCCAAACTATTCAGCTCCACCTTCTAATAAAGCTAGAAAGCCAGCTTCGGCGTTTCAAAAAGGCCTCATTTTCATTGTTTTATCGACTCTAGCGTTATCTGTTCATAACGTTTTAGTCGGCATCATCGGCTATGGGGGCAATATTTTTGGCCAAGTTCCGGTCGAAGGTATTTTCCCACTCAACATTCCGAACTCCCTGATGCTGTTATGGCTCAGGATGTTGGTAGTGTTGCCCTTAATGTGTTTTGTCGCCCATAAAATTTATCCCAAGGTGTGGAGCGAACTGCGTGACTTTTTGGGGCAATCAGATAAGCGGCATTTGTTTCCCGTCATCGCCAGCGGCAGTTTCTTATTTATGTCGCAGGTTCTAATCTACAAAGCGATTTCGGACATTGGGCCGGGCGTTGCCGTCACGTTGTTGTTTATGTATCCGTTGATTACGGTGCCACTGGCTTGGTTTTTGTTCGGCGATCGCCCTACGCCGCTCAGAGGGCTCGTCATGTTTGCCATTACTATTGGCATCATCTTTACCGCCTTACCGCGCATTAGCAGCGATTTAGCGGTGGGTACAGTGTCCCCCTGGGGCGTCTTTGCTGGCTTACTGTCGAGTGCTGCCTTTGCGTTGTATCTAGTTTCAATGCAGATCAGTTTCCGCAAGTTGCATCCCGTACCCGCAACCCTTATCCAATTCAGTACAATTTTTGTGTTGACCAGCCTCATTCTGGTCGTTGGCTCGCTCTTTGGTTTAGAAACGGCCCAGCCGAGCAGCTATACAAGCTTATACATTGCGGCGATTTTGCTCGGTGGCTTAACACTGCTGGGGTACTTATTCAATAACTTTGGGGTGCGCCTGATGGGAGCTGGACAAGCTTCAATTGTGGCTGCTAGTGGCCCCGTGTTGACTGCGATTATGGCTTACGTCATCACCCCAGGCGAGAAATCCACTCTACAGTCGATTCAATGGATTGGGGTGATTTTGGTTACCCTTGGGGTGTTGGCACTAAGTCTTGAAAGGTTGGGCAAAAAGGCCAAAGCTCCTAAAAAGATGAACACAGCTTAGGCTTGGCTACGATTCGTTACGGCCGAGCTAAGAAAAGTCGTTGGTATCAATAGCGCTTTCTAAATCTTGGGGAAAAGCTCGCGGCAACCTAGCTCTCTGTATGACTCGTTCAAGTCCATCTAGACCTACGGTCGTTGTAGAGTTTTAGCGATCGCTATCTCAACCTTTTGAGCATAGAGCGGCCATTGGGTTATCCGAACAATCCAAAATTGTCTGGCGATGAACAGACTTGATTGAAAGCGGCAGAACCGACAAAAGTAATTTAGGATGCAAGCTCCAAACTCTAAAGCCTGGAGTGTGTCTGTCGGACTCTTCGGGGTCATGCTTTATGGTCTGTAAGCACCAATTAGAGAGTATTTGCCCACATTATCCAACCAAATAAGAATCGAGTGAGAGAAATTTAGCGGTAACCTACGTAGATGATCCGGGAATCCTACATGACAGGTTGAATATCTATATATGTGTAGATGTTTAGCTACGTTGTCTGGGTAACAGTCAAGCCCATGCTGAGCCCCTTAAGCGGCACCGTTAGTCTGCACGCTTTCAAAGAGAGAACCCCAAACCAGCCCCTTTAAGGTTTTTGTGAATCTCCCTACCCTTGTGCGTCCACGTGTATAGCTGTGATGAATGTTCGTCGATGATGCCAGAGTCGTAAACTTTGACTCAAAGACGTCTTGTTTGCACTAAAGGCACCTTGTCTTTGTTAAACCGCACAGGCCTATTTCTTTCCCTGTAATGAATGGATCGGTACTTATTGTCGGCGATTCCGACTTTTCCGCGCGGCTTTACGCAAAAGTCCGCGGCCTGACAGTCATGACCTCTTGGCAGGCCTTAAATGCTCAAGCGGCTGTCGAAATACTAGATGCAGAAACGCCTGACATTATTTTGCTCCAGGCGACTCAGCCGAGTAATTGGGAGTTCTGCCAATCGCTCAAGCAACAGCGCCATCGTCTATGGTGCTATGCGATTTTGTTGGATGAGCGCATTTGCCCAGGTGAGCATGCTTCTGAAGAAGTACTGCTACGGCAAGTGGGTCTGACGACTACGGCTTTAGAGATGGGCGCTGATGCGTATCTATGGCTCCCCGATGCAAGCACAGCAGATGAAGCTACGGTAGTTGACCATTTGAACCGAGTTTTGCAGGCTCATATTCGCACGGCATTTCGGCGAAATCAGTCGTATCGAGAACTGTCACAGGCCAATGATTTATTATCAGCGATCGCTCTAGTGGATCCGTTAACGCAATTAGGCAACCGCCGTGCTTTTGATTGGGAATTGCCACGACAGATTCAAGTCACCCGTGAGCAAAATCATCCCCTCAGTCTGCTGATCATCGATATCGATTTCTTCAAGCAGGTGAATGACGAGCATGGGCATCTAGTCGGTGATCAAGTACTTCGAATGTTTGCTGATCGCTTGCGCCATCACATGCGCTTTTACGAAACGCCCTTTCGCTATGGCGGAGAAGAATTTGTGGTGCTGTTGCAAAGCACTTCGGCCGCAGATGCTGAACAATTAGCGGAACGATTACGACGGTTGATTAACGACACTCCGTTTGTGATTAGTAAACGACTGGATCTACCACTGACAATCAGTATTGGGGCCGCAACTTTAGCCGCGACTGATGATGAGCACGGTGAAGAACTGATTCGACGGGCAGATGAACATCTGCTGCAGGCCAAGCGTACGGGTCGAAATCGCGTGATTATGGGATAAGAGATGACGGTTGCGGAGCCGAACGCTTGGCCGTTGGACGCGATACTGATAGCTCAAGGTGACTGACGCAGTTGGCTAGTTATTTTGTATCAACAATCAACAGTTGGCTAGCGGCTAAACGCCACAATAGTTTCGTCAGCGATCGCATAAGCAGTCGTTTCAGCTGACAGAGAGACCGTGTAGCCTCCGGTAAAGTCACCAAAAGACGGCAGGGTAAGACGTTTAAGCGCCGCTTCCCAATAGAAGCATGGCAAACGCAGGCGATCGCCTTGGCCTCCTAACTGTACGCAGGGATGGACGTGTCCGCAGACATTTAAGACATTGTCGAAGGGCATGGGCTCGTGGCTCAGCAGCATCGCATCCAGCTCAATCGGCTCGGTGTAGCAGGTTAGAGAAAATTGCGAGAGTTCGGCGGCAAGGGGGCGATCGTGGTTGCCGAGAATGAGGTGAGCCTCAAGCTGGGTAGCGGCCAAAAATTTAAGCCAGTCATCGATCACCTCGTCCACCATGCCGGCCCGAGCGTGAAATAAATCGCCAAGGATGAACAGATGCTCAGCTTGGGTGCGGTGCTGGGCCTGTTGAAGACGCTGCAAAGTCGCTTGGTTCACCTGGCTGGGAATAGGAATGCCAAAGTGCTGAAAGGTTTCAGATTTGCCCAGATGCACATCAGAGACCAGTAAGGCAGATTGTTGAGGCAAGTAGACGGCTTTTTCCGGCAGCAGAGTCAGTGTTTGGTGATGGAGGACAACCGTTTCCATAAGATTGGTGACTTAACGCTTTTTACTGTGCCACAGCAATTGATGTTTGAGGTGGGGCAAAGCTGGTTAAAGTAGGGCGATCGCTTTTCATTAGCAACCCCCATGGCTCAGACCATTCCTGTCTTAAACCTTCAACAGTTTTTGCACAGCACAACGGCGCAGCAAACGACCTTTGTACAACAACTGGGTGAGGCTTTAGGCGCAATCGGTTTCTTTGCCCTGACTGACCATGGCATTGATCAGGGCCTGATTCGAAATGCATATGAAGCCACCGAGGCCGTATTTATGCTGCCTGCACAGGTGAAGCAGCATTATGAAGATCGGGCATTACATGGTCAGCGAGGATTCACAGCCTTTGGGCGGGAGCATGCCAAAGATTCGCCCTACCCTGACCTCAAGGAATTCTGGCACATCGGACCAGAGGAGACGCTCCCGGCCAACCTCTGGCCAGCGGAAGTGCCTGCCTTTCAGTCGGCAATGCAGGCACTCTTTGCTCAACTAGATCGCTGTGCGCACACATTACT
>CAZFWL010000092.1:5543-8351 GCA_964522775.1 uncultured Halomicronema sp. | reverse complement strand
CTCGGTATGGGCTCGATCAGCGCCGATGTCGTCGGGGTGGGTCAAGCAGTCATAGGTTTGGGTCTGCAGCTTAGCTTCGGAATAATCAACGATGTCGCAAAAAGCCTGATTTGCTTGAATAATGCTCCCATCCAGTCCGGCTTGAACAATTCCCACAGGGGCCTGTTCAAAGATGGCTCGAAAGCGATTTTCACTTTCCTGCAGGGCTTGGGCGGCCGCTTTGCGATCGCTAATATCGCGAACCCCAGCAATGATTACCGGGCGGTTGTTTAACTCAGCACCACGCAATGACACTTCAACATCAAAAATGTATTGGTCAGCTAGCCGGCGTAAGGGCCATTCAAACTGGAGAACTTCCCCCTTGGCTGCCCGGTCTAAGAGATCTGGGATTTCCGAAATCGGTGCATGGGGCGCGGAGGCCTTGGCAATGCCCGCCTTAATTACCTGCTCGCGAGTCACCCCGTGTAACTGAGCCGCCCGCTCATTCACATCTAAAATCGTGCCGTCTAGGTCGTGAATAAAAATACTGTCGTAGACGTTGTTAAAGATGGTGCGCAGATCTTCCTCCGACCTTGCCAGTTCTGCCGTGCGCCGATGAACCCGCTGCTCTAATTCCTCGTTCAGTTGCTGCAGGGCCGTTTCGGCGGCTTGCCGTTGCAGCTCATTGCGATAGGCCTCGATGGTGCTGCGGCAAGTATTAAGAAAGAGGGCCAGTTCCGCAAACATGGCATCGCTGTAGCCGTCAGGGGAGTTGGCCAACCCCATGATGCCAACCAGCTGATCGCCGCGATGAATGGGCACTCCCACAAAAGACTGTAAAGGAGAACAGTGAGTCGGCAGAGCTGATGATAAAGGGTGCGGCACAGCATTATTGACAATCGTGGCCTGCTCAGTTGTTACCACTTGGTGCAGCAAAGACTGTAGGCTGCCAAAGTCAATACATGGTGAGGCTTTTCCAGCGCAACCATGGCGCTCATCGTCCCATAAGGTATCGGTCAGGCCCTGACTTTTCCGGCAGGGTTGCCCTCGCAGCTTGGTATAAGAGTCTCCCACCTGGGGGGCGTCATCATCCGCCAATAACACTTCGCCGATGAAGCCATAGTCGCTATTCGTCAACTCCAGCAGAGTTTCGAGAAGGTGGTCAAACAGTAACGCCGGGTCGGCATCGGTCATAAATTGCGTCTGAGCGGTGTTAATTGCCGCCATCAGGGCATTGCTGCGCTGTAAAGACAGTTCAGCTTGTTTGCGATCGGTGATATCCATATCGAGCCCAGCCATCCCGACCGGACGCCCGACCGCATCCCGCACGACGCTGCCCTTGGCCGCGTGCCAACGCAAGTCGCCGTTTGGTTTGATGATGCGATACTCGATGCTGTGGGGGACACCCTGTTGAAGGCTACGAGTCAAGCTCGCATTCATCCGTTGTCGATCGTCAGGATGAATGGCGGCGATCGCGTCTTGAAAGGTGCCTTGATACGAGCCAGGCTCTCGCCCCATAAGCTTTTGCAGACTGTCTGACCAAATCACTTCATTGGTTTGCAGATCCCAGTTCCAGCTCCCCATCTGGGCCGCTTCCAAGGCAGTCCGCAACCGTTCTTCGCTGGCTTGCAGAGCGGCTTCAGTAGCTTTGCGATCGCTAATATCCTCAGCGATGCCCGCAATCCGATACACCTCGCCAGCTTCATTAGCGATGGGAAAGGCTCGCGAACTAACCCAACGCAGTTCGCCATCGGGACGAATGACGCGGTATTCGGCATTGCCTAAGACATCAAAGTCAGGCCCCTCAAGGGCGGCCCAGAGTCGCTCAGCGTCTTCGGGATGCACATGGTCTAGCCAGATATTGGAGTTAGCGTAGAGCGCTTCACAGGGAATGCCCCAGATCGTGGCAAACGCGGGGCTGACATAAAGGACTTTACGAGTCTGTGCATCATGGATGAAGAATGCAGTGGCGATATTATCGGCCAGCTGCCGAAACTTGGCTTCGCTTTCTCGCAGTGCAGTTTCAGCCTGTTTGCGTTCGGTAATATCAGTCACCGTGCCGATGTACCCGAGTAGGGTGCGGTGTTCATCCAACAGCGGACTCGCCTGACCATAAATCCACAGAACCTGGCCATCTGAATGCTGAAAGCGACATTCAACCGCAAAGTGTTCTTGTCGCTGGGCGGCTTGGTACCAGGCAGCGGCGACCCATTCCCGATCGTCGGGGTGTAAAGCCTTTACCCAGTTGGGGCCCAGTCCCTCTTTGGACGATAGGCCAGCTAGCTGACACCACTGGGGATTCGCGTAGGTGCAATCGCCGTTGGCGTCAGTTTGGAAAATGCCGACCGGTGAATTTTCACTCAGGGTGGCATAGCGACGCTCACTGGCCTGAAGTGCTAATTCGGCCTTTTTGCGATCGGTAATATCAGTGACAGTGCCAATGGCTCGTACTGGATTGCCCGCCGCATCATAGATGCAGCGCCCACTGTCAGCAATCCAGCGCTGGGTGCCGTCGGGCCAAATAATCCGGTATTCAATGGCAAAATCACGCTGTTCCACGATCGCCGCTTCAATCTCGGCATTGACCGCTGCCTGGTCGTCTGGATGCACTTGATTGAGCCAAGTTTCGTAGGTGAGCTCAATATCAGTGGTGTCGTAGCCAAACAGCTTACAGGTGATGTCATTCAGCTTAAAGGTGATGTCATTCCAAGCTAGACGTGAGGAGGGAATATCCCAATCCCAAATACCCACCTGGCCAAAGTCCAGGGCCAACCGAAGTTGTTCCTCACTGTTTTGGAGCGCCAGTTCAATCTGCTTGCGATCGCTAAT
>CAZFWL010000092.1:0-5522 GCA_964522775.1 uncultured Halomicronema sp. | reverse complement strand
CATTCGCCCGCCGCGACGGTTTGGAATCTCCTTGTACCCACTTCACCCGCCCCGAAGGGTTAACAATCCGCCACTCACAGCGGAATATTTCTAACGTGTTGCCGCTATGCTCCATCGCCGCTGAATATCTCGCGACATCATCAGGATGGGTTTGATGACAAACGGTGTTGATATCTCGGTAAACGTCTTCCGGGGAAACTTCGCAAATCTGGGCAACCGCGTTGCTGATGTATTCGAAATAAAACGTTTTATCCGGATTCATGACCATGGTGTAAATGATCGCTGGCGCCGCAGTCGCCAGTTCACGGCGCTGAGTTTCGCGGGCTTGAAGCGCGGCTTCAGTCCGTTTGCGATCGCGAATATCTTGAATGAGCCAGCGACACCCCACCATGCTTTGTTGAGCATCAAAAATGGCGGTTCCAGTAATGGCCACGGGCAGCGGCTCTCCACATTGGGAGTGGAGTTTTAAATCTTCATTGATCAGCTTCTGCCCCACACGAGACTGCTGGAGCGTCGCTAGCAAGCTGGCAACAGCATCAGCGTCAGTGCCATGGAAAAGGGTACACACCGGAATATCTATCAGCTGTGGGTGAGGTCGCCCTGTTAAATCAGCGATCGCGCAGTTGACTTCTTGAATCACCCCTTGGGCATCCGTCACGACGTAGCCATCCGGCGCAAAATCGAATAAATCTTGGTAGCGTCTTTTCTCCCTTTCATTGGCCTCCCGGGCCGCCAGCAGTTCTTCATATTGAAGTTGCCGTTCGTCCTGTTCCTCCTGCAGTTCCTTGAGCGTTTGGCCCAAGGCTTCGTTCACCAGTTGGAGCTGCTGGGTTTGGTGTCGTAAGCTTCCGTTTGCCAAGCTGAGGGCGGTTTCAGCTTGTTTCCGTTCAGTAATGTCGCGCACAATCACCACCACCTCGGCTGGAGCCGATGGCAGAATGCGGACCTCTTCCGTCACCTCTCGTTGGCCGTTAAACAGAGTCTGCTCATAAACCTGAAGTTTTCCGGTACTCAGCGCCTTACCGATGTACTCGATTCGTTGGGCAGATACCTCAGCCGGCAAATCACTGTCAAAAACATTGCGGCCGACAAATTGTTCACTTTCGCCGAGTACGACCGTCTCATTGGCTGCACATAACTCTAAGAAAACCCCATCCTGATCCATCCGCATAATTAAGTCAGGGAGGGCGTTAATTAACGCTTGGTGCTCGCGCTCGCTGGCCTGCAAAGCGAGTTCGACATTGGTAATGTCGGTAATATCTTGAGCGATGCCACATAGCTTGACGACCCGCTGCTGGTCATCAACCACGGCTTGCACTTTGCAATAGGCGCGACGAACCGTGCCGTCGGGCAGAACAATCCGGTGAGTGGTCGAATTAGGGGTGCCATGATCATAGGTTTGCTGGATGGCGGCGGCGAGCTCGGGCCAGTCATCGGGATGAACGCGAGCAATCAAGTCTTCACGGGCTGGGCTCGTATTAGCCTCATCCAGGCCATGGATGCGCAGCAGCTCTTTAGAGCAGGTAAACTGCCTGGTTTCCAGATCGACTTCCCAGTTCCCGATGCGGGCGAGTGCTTGAGCTTCTAGTAACTGGGCCTCACTTTCGAGTAATGCCTGTTGAGCCTGGTTGTAGTCAGTTCTGTCTTCAGAAATGCCCAGCAGATAGCGAGGCTTCCCCTTTGAGTCATAAATCGGGACTTTGATGGTGTCTAAAATGCGGTGACCGAGATGCGGGCGATTGATAAGCTCTACATGCTGGTCTCGGCGGCGATTGGCCATCACCTCACGATCTTTGGCCAGATAAACTGCGGCCTCTGCCGCCGGGAAGAAGTCATAGTCCGTTTTGCCCAGCATTTCCGCCGCGGGCAGCCCGATGTAGCGTTCACAGACTTGATTAGCCAGGACGAACTGTCCAAACGTCTCGGGTCTAGCATCTTTGACAAACAAACTAATCGGTAAATTGTCTAAGATACTTTGCAAAAAATCGCGATTCTCTTTTAACGCCTGTTCGGCCTGCTGTTGATTCAACTCCAGTTGTTTGCGATCGCGAATATCCTGCACGATGGCAATGTCATACAGCGGTTTACCGTCGGTATCGGTGACTAGCGAGACGGTAATGTTGGCCCATCTTTCTTCGCCAGATTTGTGAATGAGCCGTTTGTCGATGGAAAAGAAAGACAACTCTCCCGCGAGCAGTTGGGCCATGCCGCGATCGTCAGCAGCCAGATCATCCGGGTGGCTATAGTCTCGGTACGATATCTGCTGAAGCTCACTTTCGGAATAGCCCAAGAAATCGCAGAACCATTGATTGGCCGTTACGAGTAGGCCAGAGCCAATCTCAGCTAGGCTAATTCCCACCGCTGCTTGATCATAAATCGCCTGAAATTTTGCTTGGCTTTCATCACGGGCTTGCTCAGCCAGGCGCTGGGCATGGATGTCGACCACCAACCCTTGGATGTTGACCAGCGTGCCAGTGTGCTCGTAAATGCCAGAAACGTTACCGCATACATGGTGCCAATGCCCATCTTGGTGTCGCAGTCGTAACTCATAGTTGCGCTGCGGGTGCCCCGTTTCTATGAGTTCTCGCAGGGTAGCCTGGGTCGCGGCGGTATCGTCAGGATGGAGCAATGATTCCCAAAGGCTGCGACCCGTGAGCTCAGCGGGTGAGTAGCCTAAAATGCCTTCGACTTGGGGTGAAATATAGGAGAGGGTGCCGTCTAGGGCAAACACACAGGTGATGTCGCTCGCATTTTCGATCAGTGAGCGAAACTGAGCTTCGCTCGCGGCCAAGGCGGCTTCATACTGCTTGCGATCGCTGATATCCTCCACCACGGCTAAGTCGCTAACGGCCTTGCCTGAGGCATCTCTCACCACCGATAGGGATACCTTGACCCAGACGATACGCCCATCTTTGGTCACGCAGCGTTTTTCAAACGAAGTGTTGCTGATGTTCTGCGCAAATAGTTGCTGCTTCTGCCTAGCTTGGGCAGTGCGATCGTCTGGGTGGGTGATGTCCTGGTAAGTCAACTGCAATAGTTCAGCTTCGCTGTAACCCAGGAGATCACAAAACTGTTGATTGACTCGAATGAAACGACCGTCCGCAGTTGCTTCATTCAGTCCTACAGCGGCCTGGGCAAACGTGTCTCGACGTTCGCAGGCTTGCAACGATTGCTGCAGTTGCACTTGTTTGCCCAGCAGTCCAATCGTTTGCCGCAATCGCGTTCGAGTCAGTTCTGACGGCAGCAAATACTCATGCACCCCAGCCGCGATGACCGCCTCAGCAGCGGCCTCATCATGAGTCTCTAAAAGAACGAGGAAAACAGCTGGTGAAGACTGCCAAAAAGCTTGGATTTGAGACCAGCTGGTTTGATAGATACTGGCATCAAACAGGATGATGTCGGCCTGCCAGTCCGGCGTAGCCGCCGCGGCTGATAGCGCGCTCTGAGCAGCCAGAAAATCTTGATGGCTGCGGTTAATCACGGTTCCCAAGCGGGGCTCTGACTGCAGCCAGTCGGTATATGGTGTCCCTTCAGGCGAGGGAGTTGATAAGTATAAAACGGTGGGAACAGCCGGGGACATAGCAGCAAGATTCCATCAGGGTGACGTTCAATTCAGGAGGAACTAAGACGACGTAGCTCTAATCAAAGGAGGCAATTTTTATGGGCAGACGGTTGAAGCCGCACTTTTAGTGCCGCAGCGCTGTACTAAAGTCGCGTTGTCTGGTGAAATTTCTGCCGCTTGAGAAGTTTCACCAATGCGGCCATGCCTAACGCTCAGCCCTTAAATAACCTTCCCAAGATCGCAGGATTTCTGTAAGGGGTTGCAATGACACCCCCAACAACTGGGGATGCTTTTAAGCAACTCCCTTGACGCTCAGGATGACAATTCATCGCTCCCATGAGCCGCGCCACTAGGACATCTCATTATCGCTGATGACTGTGACAACGTTGTGACACGCCCAACCTTCTTAAGGAGGGGAAAATGTTCTCTAAAGCAGGTTTCACAACCTGGAAGACCTAGTCAAAGAGGCGTTTCCACCTAATTTCCAGGGAAATCAGTCCTCTGAGCTACGCAAAGCAGGCGCTCTAAACGATTTTCTTAGATGGGTTGCACACAAATGGTATTTCCACCCAGGGCTTTCGCGTTATACAGGGCACGATCAGCGGCTTCCACTAGCGTGCTGGCAGTAAATTGGGCCTGGGGCATCATCGAGCTCACACCTAGGCTAAGGTTAATCCGTTCACATTCCGCTGTGGGGACATCGGTCAAACGTAAAGCTCTGATTTCGGTTTGAACCTCTTGAGCAATCTGTAATGCCCCTCTCAGGGGGGTGTTGGGCAAAACGATGACGAACTCCTCGCCCCCATAACGGGCCACGAAATCAGTGGGACGCTTCATCACGTTGCGCAAGGTTTTAGCCACAGCTTGCAAGCAGCGATCGCCGACACTGTGGCCGCAGCGATCGTTGAACAGTTTGAACTGATCGATATCAGCCATTAGCAACGACAGGGGCTGCTGCTCTCGCATAGAGCGTTGCCATTCGTTCGCAACGTAAGCGTCAAACTGATAACGGTTACCGACCTGAGTGAGTCCGTCCGTGGTCGCTAATGTATAGAGCTCTTGAGTGGTGGTTTCCAGGGTCCTAATTTGCGCCTTAGTCTCACTGATATCGCGGAGTGAGAGCACAACGCCATCCCGCAACTTGGCCACAAAAACGTCTAACCACTGTTGTTGCCAAGCCGTTGCACACAGCAACTCTTGTTGAAAACTTTCGTCGAGCTGGAAGACTCTGCGGCAAATACTTGGCAACTCGCAGTCAATATAATGCGCGGTTAGCTGCCTTAATGTTTGATTCGCTAGATTGGTGGACGCCTCATGATCCAACAATCGGAGGAAGGCTGGATTCGCGCTAATGGTCTGGAAATCAGTCACTATCCCCGCATCGTTCAAAATTGGCTGAAATGTGGCCACCCCCTCCGTCAGGCTCTTGATGACCTCTTGTTGAAACGTATAGGCCTCACGAAAGTTGTGGCTCATCTGCCAAAACTTATTGGCCCGACGCTGAAGTCGCGCCTGCCGCTGTTTTAAGTTGAGTTGATACTTAACCCGAGCGAGCACCTCTTCAATGTCAAAGGGTTTGGCAATATAGTCGCTACCGCCCATCGCAAACGCGCGTGATTTATCGCTGCCATCATCTAAGACACTCAAAAATATGATGGGAATGTCGTTTGTTCTGGCATCCTGCTTTAGCCTTTGGCAAACTTCATATCCGCCCATTTGGGGCATTAGAATGTCGAGCAAGACTAAATCTGGCGGGATGGCCTGGGAGCCTGCGATCGCTAAACTGCCACTTCTAGCACATCGAACTGAATAGCCCTCTTTTGAAAGCGCATGCAACAAAACATTCAAGTTTTCAGGAGCATCATCGACGACCAAAATATCTTTTTTCTGAGAAGTAGCTAATGTAGACAGCATTTACAAACTAGAAATATTATAGAAATATTATAGAAATACACATTAA
>CAZFWL010000091.1:0-8457 GCA_964522775.1 uncultured Halomicronema sp. | reverse complement strand
TAAGGCACTGGGGACACCACCGACCACCATATAAGCATCACCAATTGTTTTGATTTTTTCGAGTCGATGACGCTCGGCCAAGTGGTCAAACGCGGAGAAGATTTCATTCAACAAATCAACCAAATCTGTCGGTGGTAACGCGCCCGAGAGTTCGGTAAAGTTCACGATATCGGCAAAGAGGATCGTCACCTCGTCAAAGCGATAGGCAATTGAGCGACTGCTACGTTTGAGTTGATCAGCGATCGAAGCAGGCAAAATATTTAGCAGCAACCGTTCCGAGCGTTCCTGCTCAACTCGCAGTGCTTCCTCGATTTCTTTGCGGTTGGTGATGTCAGTCAAAAACCCTTCCACCACCGCGGGCGTTGTATTCGGTCCCGAGACCGGGATGCCTTTTTCTAGCACCCACTTTTCCTGGCCGCCTGCCGTAAGAATGCGATAAGTCATTTGAAAAGGAGTGCCCTCAGGCAGCGCTCGCTCCACTTCCCCTTTCACATAGCTGCGATCATCGGGATGAATCAATTGCTCAAAGGGCATGGCATCGGCCCCGAGCATATCGCTCGGGGCATAGCCGGTGAGGTCATAGCAGCCATCACTGACAAACTCCAGGCTCCAAGTTGGGTCACAGTGGCGGCGATAGGCCATGCCCGCCAAGTTGCCTAGCAGCGTAGCTAAGGTGCGTTGGCTCTCGCGTAACGCTTCTTGAGCTTGACGTCGCTGAGTGATATCCGCGATCGTCCCTTCGTAATACCGAACGTTATCGTGGTCATCTCGCACCGCCCGCACATTCTCGGATACCCAGATGATCTGGCCATTGGCTCGGTATACCTGCGACTCGAAACCAAACACGGCTCCCTGCTGATGCAGCCGCTGCAACATGATGCGTCGCCGTTCTTCGCTGACATACAGGCGATCTATATTGGTCACCTGTCCCATCAGGTCATGAGGACTGGGATAACCGTACATCCGAGATAGGGCTGGATTTACACTGAGATAACGCGCGTCAGGACTCGCTTGGAAAATGCCCTCAGCACTATTTTCAAAAATGCTGCGATACTTTTCCTCCGCTTTTTGTAAAGCAATGTCGGAGCGTCGTTTTTCGGTAATGTCTCGCGCTACCCAAATCACTCGATTGTCAGGCATGGGGGAAATAATGGCGCTATACCAAGCGGTGTTTTCAAAATCATCAGGAGCCGCTTGGCCACTAGCGTCATCGAGCTGTTGCCAATCGCCGACCGGCAGACTGTATTCAATCCGAACGGGCTTGCGAGTATTCAGCGCCTGCTGAATGTGGCGCATAAACAGGCTGGCCTGATAGGGCGGCAATATATCGTAAACGGTTTGGCCAATACGCTCTTTTTCTGGGCTATAGAGCAGTTGCGAGTTGGTTGCTACCATGCTGAGGTAGCAGCCATCATTATTAAACACAGTGATAACGTCGGTCATCGCGGCAAATAGGGCTCGCAGTTCCGCTTCTGAGGCCCGCAGTGCTTCTTCGACCCGATGCCGTTCCCGAATTTCAGATAACAGTCGCTGATTGGACTCGGTTAAGGCGGCAGTACGCCGCTCCACCCGGAGCTCTAGCTCTTCATTGGCTCGTTGTAGCGCGGCTTCCACTTCCTTGCGGTGAGTAATGTCTTCAACGGTGCCTTCGTAATACAGCAGGCTGCCTTGAGCGTTATGGACCGCGCGTGCATTTTCAGAAATCCAGATGATATTGCCATTGCGCTGATAGATCTGCGACTCAAAACCAGTTAATGCGCCATCGCGTTGTAACGCTTGCACAAACTGTTGGCGGCGTTCTGGCTCGACATACAGTTGTTGCTGAATGTTAGTCAACTCGCCCATCATGATGTCGGCTGAGTCGTAGCCGTAAATTTGGGCGAGGGCCGGATTGGCACTTAGGTAGTGGCCCTCTGGTGTGGTTTGGAAGATGCCTTCTACTGCGTGCTCGAAGATGTTGCGGTATTTGGCTTCAGCTTCCCTGAGAGCGGTTTCGGCGCGATCGCGCTCGGTAATATCAATCCCGACCGTAAACGCGGCTTTACCCTGGTTGTATTTTTGCGCCACGATCAGAAAGCGTCGCTGCTCACCGGCAACTTGGGCCGAGACCTCTCGATAAGCGTCAAGTTGGTGACTTTGAAAAAAGTCTTGAACAAATAAATTGAATTCGTTGCTGGTATGTAGAAACCCAATATCTTGTCCGATAAAGGCGTCTACTGGCATGTTGAAGGTCTGGGCAAGATGATTGTTGACGCCCAAGTAGCGGAAGTCGTCACTGATCCAAGACACAATGCCGGGGACTGCATCGAGAATGGCCTGTAGTTGGTCGCGGGCAGTGCGGAGGCTGTTTTCAGCTTGACTGCGTTCAACGACTTCAGCGATTAGGGTGTCATTGGATTCTCTGAGGGCAGCGGTTTGATCTTCAAATCGCTGATTGAGATCGGCGATCTCAGCGTGGGCAAAGTCTAATTCCTGAGAGCGATCGCGCAACTCTGCCTTGAGATCTGTCGCCTCGCGCTTTAAATTAAGAATCTCTTGCCGCAGCGCTGCTTCACTCGCAGTTTCAGTCGGCTGGGATTGAGAGATAGCGGCTTTTTTGGATTGAGAAAGCGGCGATCGCTCGGTCATGACAAGGTTCCGATTCTTTAGCAACAGTCAGCCAGTTTCTATGGGAGATGCCCATTACACCAGAGGAGGCAGACCCAACATCGCCGTGGCAGGCTACGGTCACGGAGAGTGACAGCTACCGTTCCTTAGCGATCCTCAATTACAGGCAGCTAAGTACTTGATCCACGTTCAACCGTGCGATTCCGGTCAATTTATCAACTAAAATCTGGTCCGAAGGCCTTGTGAGCCATGCGTGCTAGCTGATCGGTGCAGAAATTTGCAAAAATTCTGTGGACATCGAGCAACGTCATGGGAAGATGTCATCCTGAGTAGAGCCAATATTGCTGTAGATGCGTGGCTTTTGGGCGAAGTTTGCAGGATCTGGGACTCTTTGTCCCATCATGGATGCTTTTGACTTGAATGACCACCTTTTGATGGCAAATCTCGTCATGGCCGTCGACAGTTCAGGCGGATTCCTTGATGCTATTGGCCACCTTCCTCTCAGCCAGCTGTTGAAAAAGGTATCCAAATCTCGTGAAAGCGCTCGTACTTGGTAGTGGCGGCAGAGAACATGCTCTGGCCTGGAAGCTGTTGACTTCACCGCACATCGAAGAAGTGATGTGCGTGCCAGGTAATGGGGGCACGGCAACGCTGCCTGGCTGCCGCAACTTAGGGCTATCCCTCAATGATTTTGAAGGAATAGCTCGTGTCGCATTAGTGAACAATCTCAGTCTGGTTGTTGTTGGGCCAGAACAACCTTTGGCCGATGGCATCACTGATTATTTGCAGCAACAAGGGTTGAAAGTATTTGGCCCTTCGCAAGCAGGCGCGCAAATTGAGGCGAGTAAGGCTTGGGCGAAGGATCTGATGACTGAGGCAGGCATTCCTACGGCAGCCTCGGCAGTGTTCACGGAGATGGCTCCAGCGATCGCTTATTTGGATGAGCAGTCCCTGCCGATCGTCATCAAAGCGGATGGCCTCGCGGCGGGCAAGGGGGTCACCGTTGCTCAAACGCGTGATGAAGCGATCGCGGCTATCCAAGCAGTATTTGATGGCAAGTTTGGTACCGCTGGCGATCGCTTGGTAATTGAAGCTTACTTGACTGGGCAAGAAGCTTCAGTGCTGGCTGTGACTGATGGTGAGACGATTATCCCTTTGATGCCAGCGCAGGATCATAAGCAAATTGGTGAAGGCGATACTGGCCCGAATACTGGCGGCATGGGAGCCTATGCGCCGACTCCGGTGGTGACACCCGAGATTTTAGACACGATTCAAGCGCAAATCTTGGAACCTGCGATCGCGGTACTTAAGCAGCGGGGAATTGACTATCGTGGAGTGCTCTACGCCGGACTGATGATTTCGCCTGCTGGCGAACCCTTCGTGATTGAATTCAATTGTCGCTTTGGTGATCCTGAAACTCAAGTGGTGTTGCCGCTGCTAGAAACACCGCTAGATGAAGTGCTGCTAGCCTGTGCCGAGCAGCACCTGAGTGATTTACCACCTTTGCAGTGGAAACCAGCCTCTGCAGCTTGCGTTGTCGCCGCTGCCGGTGGCTATCCTGAGCATTATGAAAAGGGCATGGTCATTACGGGCTTGGAAGCCGCTGCGGAGAAAGGTGCAGTTGTCTTTCATGCTGGGACTCAGCTGAATCAGGGGCAGGTCAAAGCCAGTGGCGGACGGGTGCTGAATGTAACGGCACTTGGTGAAACTTTTGACGAGGCTCTAGAGACAGCCTACGGCGCGATCTCCGAAATCCAGTTTGAGTCAATGTACTATCGCCGCGACATTGGCTTTCGCATCCGTTAGATGGTGAAACCAGAGGACGCTATGATTTCATCCTGGCGAATTAGTAGATGAAAGGTTTGGGTTTGACGACCCGTCTTAGTGCGTTCGACACATCTGGCTGATGACCGGTGATCCTTCGATAAATTCACAAGAATTTCTTTCATGGCCTTGAGATTCTGGCATGGGCTTTGTAGACTCGACTTGCATTGTGACGATGAGGGTTATGGAAGACATCACTGTGTTGTCAGAATTAGAGGAAAACACCACACTGTCTCCGGTGGATGAATTGCCGCCAGATGCCTACTTGACAGTGGATGATGTGCAGAAGCAGATTAAGCGATCGCGCGCTTCGGTCTATCGCTATGCCAACACTCATCCCGATATTTTGAACCCGCCTTTTGATGCCGACAAACTTAATCCAGAAATCCGGCGAGATCGCGACGATCCACTGTTGTTTCATCCTCGTGAGGTCCGACGATTTGCTCAAGACATCCTTGGGCTGAACCCCACCATCACAGTGCAACCGTCAGAAGAAACCACCACTCAAGAGATTCTCAAAGCAATCTTGAGCGAATTGCGCGCTATTCGCCAACATCTGGAATCCCAGTGAGATGAATTTTAGTCAGAGATCGGTAGTGGCGTCTCTATCGACTTTGCCTCAGACTCATGGTTGTAAATTGGCAGGTCAAGACATCTGCTTCAGATCAGTATTGTTTTGGGGACAGCACGCATAGGGACTCAGCGAATTTCTACTGGAAGAGAGAATAACCACGTAAGAGTTGATATTTGTTTACACTTTTCGGGTAGAGTATGTTGTTCAACTCACAATTCATCCGAGCTGTGTTCGCTACTGTAGAAGTCAGTTGAGTTCGCGTTCCTAAGGAAGTCTAAAGTTTCTCTAAACTTTTTTGCAGATTGGTTTCTGTCTTGGGCTACGCTTTGCTTAATTGGAAGACTAGAGTATGCGGGTCTGTACGCACCGTTTGCAATTTCAGGTATTGTCATCGCGTCTTTATGGAATCTGCTAATACCTCCGAGAATGCCTCGGAACCTCTGAGTAGCCGCTTTTCTCATTTTGCTGGCACGGTCATTGCACTTTTGACGCTAATGCTACCGCTTCTAGCGATTGCGCATTATTCTGCAGTGGATCCGCCTCCCGCAACATTGCCCAGCTATCCCCTATCGCAATCGCGCGAATAAATGATTGATGAGGATGCTGTGGCCTCTCTAGGGTTGATCGGCGTCTTCGCCTAAAATGCTAGGCGAAGCGTTGCATTTTATCTCTGAGTACTCAGCTTTTGATGTTAGCTGCCGAGGCTTTGTGGCTGCGGAGATGGCGTCAAGATCATGTTTAGAACCGGGGATGTATTCTGCTCCGCAACGCTTGCCGACAACATCGTATCTGGAGACGCATTGTGGATTTATCTCGCATTCCTGCTCAGCCCGAAGCGGGTCTCATCAATGTTTTGATTGAAATTCCGGCTGGCAGCAAAAATAAATATGAGTTTGATAAGGATATGGGAGCCATGATTTTGGATCGGGTGCTCTTTTCTTCGGTTCAATACCTTTATGACTATGGTTTTGTGCCGAATACCCTTGCTGATGATGGCGACCCGCTTGATGGCATGGTGCTGATGGATCAGCCGACCTTTCCAGGGTGTGTGATTGCTGCCCGTCCTATTGGCATGTTGGAAATGATCGATGGTGGCGATCGCGACGAAAAGATTCTGTGTGTGCCTGCAGAAGATCCTCGTTATGCTGACGTCAAGTCACTAGATGATATTGCTACTCATCGTCTCGATGAAATTGCGGAGTTTTTTGGGACTTATAAAAACCTCGAGAAGAAAGAGGTGCAAATTCTAGGATGGCAAAATGTCGATAAGGTGAAGCCTTTGGTGCAGCAATGTATCGACGCAGTTAAATAACGCTGACTCCTAAAGTATCGATGTCACATGGGGATGGGTATGCTGATGAATGAGGTTGCTATCGCAGTAAACTCCATCATCTGTATGTTGATGTGTTGAATCAGTAAAGCCCATTCCCGGTCTGAGATGACAAATATCACACTGTGCTGGTCCAACTCTTGCAGCTCATGCCTGGTTAGTAATAAAAGCCACTAAAATTTCCTGAATATACTGAAAAGCGCCAGAATATTTATTAATTGAGAGCTTCGAAATTGGCTGTAGATAGCCGCGATTTATGCCAGCAATTTATTTTAATTCATCCTCTAGCTGTTGTTTTTCTCCATGCCAGATATAGACGCTGCAATGCTGACGAAACAGAATTCGACACCGACTGAGGACTTACAGGCTTCTGGGGCGTCAGCGACGATGGCACAGAATGACTGTTTGACGGTCAAATTTTGGGGTGTGCGCGGCAGCGTACCCACTCCAGGTGCTGACACTGTGAGATATGGCGGCAACACCGCCTGTGTCGAAATTCAAGTGCCTGGACATCGACTGATTTTTGATGGGGGAACAGGGCTGCGAGTGTTGGGCAAGCACTTATTAGAGTCAGGTCAATCCATCAGTGCACATATCTTTTTTACCCATACGCATTGGGATCGAATTCAAGGCTTTCCCTTTTTTGGGCCAGCTTTTATTGTCGATAACTATTTTGATGTGTATGGTGCCACTGCTGCCAATGGCGCATCTATCAAACAACGATTGACAGATCAAATGCTGCGGCCTAACTTTTTCACGCCGCTGCAAAAAATGTCGTCCACTATGAGATTTCATAACATCGCGGCTGGTAACGTCATCCATCTAGATGACGACGTTACCGTGGAGACTATTGCCCTCAACTCAGCTACTAGCGCGCTAGGGTTTCGAATTAACCATGCGGGTAAATCAGTAGTTTATGCCACCGACAGCCATAGTACGGATGCTGGCCCTGATCCTAGCTTGCTGTATTTAGCTCAGGGAGCAGAATTGTTAGTGTACGGCGGCACCTATTCAGAATCGGTTTATGCCAGTGTGGATAATGACCCAAAAGCAATTTCCTGTGACCAGAGTATTGCGATCGCTGAAAAGACTCAGGTCAAAGAAATGATCCTGTTTCATCACAATCCATTGCATGACGATGACTATTTAGATTGTCTGGAAATGGAAATCCACAATCGGTGTCCCCAGTTGCGTTTGGCGCGCGAAGGTATGGCGCTTCAGCCATGAGGCGAGGTCACAAGCATCAGCAGAATAATGTAGAGCCGCAAACTTGTTTGATCAAGAATGGTTTTACCCTATGGCTATAAGCTTTTTGTGGTGAGCAAGTATGCAAATTTTTTTGGCAGTTGCAGCAATTTTGGGCGGTCTGGCGGTTGCTGCAGGGGCGTTTGCTAGTCATGCCCTGCAAAGTCAGCTTTCTGAGCGCGCGATCGCTGTTTTCAATACCGGTGTTCGCTATCAGATGTACCATGCCCTGGCACTACTCGTGGTTGCGATGCTGTTAACTACGGCAAAACAAGCCTTACCATGGCTCACCGCTGCCGGATGGTGTTTTGTTGCAGGTGTTGTGCTATTTTCTGGCAGTTTGTACTTCATCAGCTTGGGTGGGATCAAAGCCTTTGGGCCCGTCACTCCCATTGGTGGTGCAGCATTTTTGGCAGGCTGGGTTTGCTTAACGATCGCTGCCTTTCGATGGGCTTAGCTTCCTCTAGAGGAACCCTCTGACACCAAAAGATTGTGGAAAGTGCGAGGTCGAGTGCCAGATTCATTAACGCTAGGCATGCTACTGCTTCAAGAAATGTAGGCCTCGTGAGTATCAGGCCAACATTGAGTATGAATGCCCAAGAGTTGTGGTCAGATGACTGCTCGGAAGGACATCAAGACATTAGGCGCAATAAAATCAGAGGCCGTGGCTAGGACTGGGATAGCTGAAAACGGGAGCGAAGATGATATGGAGGTTGTGTTTCGCTCCCGTTTTCAGGCATACGCAATAGATGATGGTGAACAAAAGGGTGATCAGCAAGTAGGAACTCCTTGCCGGGCCCACTTACCCTATTTTTGATAGGTAATCTCAACTCCTCACTTCCAGTTTTCTCGTCGCAGTAATGGATTGACTAGTTCA
>CAZFWL010000090.1:0-8517 GCA_964522775.1 uncultured Halomicronema sp. | reverse complement strand
GCCGACGCGGCCAGCTAACACGACTGCCGTGAGCACCGGTGCTAGTTCCCGCGCCAGAGTTAGCGCGAGTACGCCGCCGACGGCAGTGCCCGCACCAAAGTTGATGAATTCACGGGTAACTTGGATGGTGAATACCATGCCAACAAAACTGGCTGTCAGCAAGGCAATCAGTAGTGACTCGGGGCCGACAGCCACCATTTGCTCAATAGTGTTGCGCCGATGAATGGGGCGGGAGATCAGATGCATCACGACCTGCCCCATAAGCATGACCGCCGCAAACGAGCGACGGCCCCATTTAGAAAGGCTAGAAAATTCGACGGCCTGCGCCAAGAAATCACCTCTTAATGAGCGATCGCCCTTGCTCGATCTGAGCACAGTGTAATCACCTGTGAGCAGCAGCAAGAACCATGGCCATTATATAGAAATGCCCTCATTACAACAGTCCTCAACCAAGGGACATCATTCTGATTAATGCCCTGATCCAGCTGCTAGGGCAATGTCAATAAAAAACAGGGTAAACCTGCGTTTACCCTGTCCCTCAGAAGCTAAAACACAATCACTCAAGCGTTAGCGCTTCTTAATGCCCTTAGCCATATCGCGGAACATATCCATGCTGGTATCAGTTTTGGCTGTACGTCGCTGAAAGTCAGAAGAAGAGGTTGACTTAGCAGCTTCGAAACTGGTCGCGCTGGTACCGTTGGATTCTTGAGAAGGCAAACCTTTCTCATCGAGATCGCGCATGCCCATGGCCGAAATCTGGCGCACCGACTCGAGCTCTTCGGTTTGACCTTTCTTACGAGCAAATGTTCGCTTCACCACTTTGGATGAGCGCATGTAGTCAATATCACCAAAAGTTTTTGCTTCGTCTTCGCTTAAGAAGTAAGCACCCGTCTGCTTAGGCTGAGGAGCGGAAGGTTTTGAGTTTTTACGGCCAAACAAGCCACGAATAAAGCCAGTCATGAACTTTTCCTGAGTTAGCGAGGATCTGTCGATGTTACTTATCGTAACGGCAAACATTAACTTATGACTGGATTTATGAGAAATCTGAGGAAAATTCATTAGCTTGCCAGACAAGTTGGACGGGCAAGCCGTTATCTGTGAACATTTCAGCTAACTCAGATAAATGAGAGAACCTTGAAGTTCACCCCTGAGCGATCGCTTTTCTCAAAGTGGGTAGCCGCCTACAGGGATGAGAAGGACGGCATCTTGAGCCCAGATACTTACTTTGATCGAGAAAAATGTGCTTGCGCTCGGTTAATCACGCCGTTGGATTCACGCAAGCTCTAACTATCTGTCCTCCAGCGATCGCTGGCGATGCTCTGGTCAGCGGTCCTGCTCTGCTAGATATTCGCGATAACCGATTGCCGCTAAATGCTCTTGTTTAGCCATGACTTGAGCCGACAAGTTTTGACGATAATCTTTCACTTGCTGTCGTAGGGCAGGACGAGTTGCGGCCAACATCTGCACTGCCAACAGCCCAGCATTCTTGGCATTGCCGATCGCTACTGTCGCCACAGGAATACCGCCGGGCATTTGCACAATGGAATACAACGAGTCCACTCCACTGAGAGTGCTGCTTTTGACGGGTACACCGATGACCGGCAACGGCGTTAAGGCTGCAACCATACCTGGCAAGTGAGCGGCACCTCCCGCCCCCGCAATAATGACTTGCAAACCACGCTCATCGGCGCTTTGAGCGTATTCCACCATGCGCTGGGGAGTGCGATGGGCCGAGACAATTTCAACTTCGTGGGTCACCGTGAAGTCTTCACAAACAGCGATCGCTGCCTGCATTGTCGGCAAGTCGGAATCGCTGCCCATAATGATGCCAATGAGAGGATTTGTCATAGTTACAAGCCTTCGCGCGTGGTCAATTTTCTGTGTTTTTTAAAGTCAGGCAGAATGTTACTTGCAGCTGATTATCCTGAGCCATAGATGTAGTCAGGCTGCAGGGTAATAGTGCTGTGAAGCGTTCACACTCACATCGCCCGACCGGCTACAAACCGTTGCCTCGAGATCTTACCGCCGAACTGCCTTCCCGAAATTTTGGCCTGTTCCCCGGCTTTTTTGACAGGTGTGGACAATACCCGCTGCATGGGAGAGGGGATCTCTGAGATACTGGGCAGGTACCTCGTTGACGCATTCATCCATGCATACGCTCGAACTCAATTTGAAGCATTCACCACTGCCCCTCATGATTCAGAAGGAAACGCTGGAAGCAGCGCAAGCCGACTATCAAAAGGTGACTGAAGCCCTCAAAAGTGGCAATACCGTAGTGCTAGAACTCACCTGCGACCAGGTAACAGACAAGCACATCAGCATTTTGACCAGCGAAATCGCGGCTGTACAGCTGTACGAAAAATCGGGCACGACGTCAGCATCTGGTCGCCCTCCCGGGTTCTTCTCTTTGGCGGCTGATGAGTCAAAGTAGCGCCATTACGCCCGGTTTAGACTCAGCGGCAATAGCGTCATGATGACTGATTCCACTCACACGTCCAATCGCCCACCGGCCATTCAGGTTGAGGACGTTTCCTTTGCCTGGACGCCGCAAGCGCAAGTTTTGGAGCATTGCTCGCTCGACGTACAGCCGGGCGAGTTTTGCATGCTGTTGGGGGATAACGGCAGCGGTAAATCGACCTTACTCAAATTGTTAACGGGTTTGCTCACGCCCCAGCAGGGCCAAGTCAAAATCAATGGCACCTTTGGCTATGTGTTTCAAAACCCTGACCATCAGCTTGTTATGCCGACGGTTGGGGCAGATGTCGCTTTTGGTCTTGTTGGTGAAAATTTGCCGCTGGCGACAGTCCGCAGTCGGGTTTCGGAAGCACTCGCGGCTGTTAATCTGGCGCACTTAGCGCGGCGTCCTATCTATGCCCTCAGTGGTGGCCAAAAGCAGCGGGTAGCGATCGCGGGCGCGATTGCGCGGCACTGTGAGGTGTTGTTGCTCGATGAACCGACAGCATTACTCGATCCTGATAGTCAGCTTGAGCTGGTCAAATTAGTGCAAAAACTGGTATCAGAACGTGACCTAACCGCCCTTTGGGTCACTCACCGGCTGATTGAACTGGATTACTGCGATCGCGCCATTCTGCTAAGGGGCGGGCATGTTGTGCGAGAAGGGAAGCCTGCTGATTTACGTCAAACGTTAGAAACCAGCTACTAATCAGCAAATTGACCGACTGACAACGCTATTGGTCACAGGCGCAACAGATAATTTTTTGAAAAATAAGTTAGCGTGATATTACGAGAATATTAATAATTTCAAATCCATATGTTAGAGCCATGAAATCTTCAGTTCCCCAGCCACTGCTATTAGTGGATGGCTACAACATTATCGGCGCTTGGCCGCAACTTTCACGTCTGCGAGATCGTGAGACTTTAGCGGTTGCTCGCGAGCAGTTAATCGAAGAATTGACAAACTATAGCGCCTATCAAGGCTTTAGAACTCGAATTGTCTTTGACGCTTACGAACAGCGGGAGCCGAGTTTGCAAGAGACCGTGACTAAGGACGTCATTATTCACTACACCGACTATGGGCAAACTGCCGATAGCTGCATTGAAAAATGGTGTGCTGAGCTTAAAAAAGATGTTCAGTATTTCAATTTGCGCTTGATTGTCGCTACGTCTGACCAAGCTCATCGGCATACGGTCACTGGCTATGGTGCCGAGTGGATGTCGGCTCAGCGCCTAGCCCGAGATCTGAACGCCACGGTACAGCAGGGACGCAAGAATCATCGCGGTACTGCGGGAAAAATGCCTAAGCGTTTCAACACAGCTCTAAAACCAGCAGTGCATGATCGCCTGAGAGCGCTCCGCAACCAATTGGAGCAGCGCCCGAATGTGGGTTCGTGAAAAAGCTGGGACAAATTTCTTAGAAGCAGTTGCCAAAGGTGACGAAATCTCGCTAATATAGCATTCGCGTTCCTCAGTAGCTCAGCGGTAGAGCGGTCGACTGTTAATCGATTGGTCGCTGGTTCGAATCCAGCCTGGGGAGTTTAATCAAAGATAACTTTTGGCAAACTCCCAAGGTTTTTGCCAGCCTTGGCCGCCTACTTCGAGAGCCGCTAGGTGGGTTGATTCCTGCAGAATCAGGGACTTGTCTGGTGCTGTCAGTGGCGATCGCTCCAAAACTTCGATCGACAACTGTCCCTGCGTCGTATCCCAACATTGAAATCGTAAACCTTGTCGAGTCGGCACACGCACTTGAGCCGGTGGAGAGGGTGCGTGCCCTTGCAACACAATCCGATAGCGGTGATCTTCCATGATCATTTGCCAACTGCCCCAGGTTGCAACTTGCCACGTCACGGCGGCATTAAGGGACGTCAGCGCGATGGCTTTCCCGGCAAAATGCAGCCCGATCAAGCCTACAGTTTCGTTTTGTCCTAACACCTGTCGTTTGCCCCCCACGGCAGTAAGCGTCAGATCTGGCACTGTGGCAAATGCATTTGCCTGTATCCAAAACCAACGCTGGGGAAAAGCCCTCCCCCAGTTTTTTTCCATGTATGTGGGGGCTCGCTCAAATTCATAGCGGCGTCCCTGCCATTCGGCCCATCCACTGGCGAGGCCGTGAGCCATCAGCACTTGCCACCCGGGCTCAAATATCGGCAGATATGACAACCATCCCGCTGTCGCTCGTGGCCATTGATTAACAGGCCCCCAACCGTACATGGGTTCGATGGCATAATCCCAGCGAGCGAGCGCCCCGCTAGCGTCATCAACAACACACCCCTGATGTTGAGTCGCTGTGAGTTGATAGCCCTGGTCGACCATTTGCCAAAACGCCGTTGGCGAGAGATATTGCCCCGGCGGCATCGGCCCTGTTGTTTGCTGCCAATGTCCTACCCCCAGACGATGGGGCCAGGCCCAAAATCCCCGCGGATCGGGTAGCCAAGTTGCATGATATTGCTCGCCGGGGCCTAAAATTTGGGCTGCCCCACCACTGAGCTGGGATTGCCCTGCGGGGTCGTCAATGGAGTACATGAATGCAAAAGTCTCCTCTGACTCTGGCAAAGTCAGGCGGACATACCATCCTTCGAAAAATCGCTCTGCTGAGCCATTCCAGTGATACCCGCTGTGGGGTGTCCAAAAAAAATCAGGCATCGACCCAGTGGGGGACAAAGTGCCAGCCTTTTTTGAGTTCGGCCTTAGCTTGATCGAGCTCGGGATAATATTGCCGCACCAGTTGCCAGAACACTTTGGAGTGATTCATATGCACGGTATGACACAACTCGTGAATCAGCACATAATCCACCAGCGTTGGCGGCAAAAATAGCAGCTTGTAATTGAGACTAATTGACTGCTTGGAAGAGCAGCTACCCCAACGGGTACTCTGCCCCCGCACCGACATGCGACTGTAGGCAAGGTCACAGCGCTGACTCAACTGCTGTAGCCACGGGGCCAATTCGACTCGGGCCTTGCGCTGCAACCAATTACGCAGCAGCTCGCGGCAGGCCACATCATCTTCTATCGGGCCACGTAAGGTAAGCTCTTGTGGGTTGCTTTGAGTCAATGCCACGGTGGAATCGCGGGTCACTTTGTAAACCACTTGCCAGACTTCATTGAGCGATCGCAGTTCTAATTCAGTCGGCTTGTCCACATCATGAGCGGCTGGCAGAGTCGCTCGTTGCGTCTCAATGCGTTCCAGAGTTTTCGTAATCCATCCCCGTCGCCGCTCCACAATGCTGGGAATTTCAGTTTCATTGAACCCAGGGGGAACAACCACCTCCAGCTCGCCTTGAAAAGAAACTTTGAGAGAAACATGGCGCGCCCGCTGACTTTCACGCACTTGATAGTCCGGCAAAGGGGCTTGATGGTCACTCAAGGCAAATAACGTAAGTTGCTGAATAGTTTCTGTCATGGGGGTAGCGATCGCGATCGCACTAGACTGAATTTTATCGTTTTCTGGAAAGATATCGTCGCCCGCTCTTTGGTTCAAAAGTACCATTCACTGTTTGCGGCTTCAAGTCTGCATCTGACCTATGACAGTAGAGATTAGCTCTGTTAGCAAAGTTCACGAGCATCGTTCTCAGCCCTGGCGAATCCCCTTTGCCCATAAGTCTGTTAAGAGTTACTTTACAGACATGGCAACTTGGCTCAGCCCACCTAGCGAGTGGCTAACTCTCGAAGGACTGATGCCGTCGAATTGTAGTCCCTCCTTGCCCGTCAAGGGGGGCCAGGATCAGTCAAAGCCAATCTGCTGCTCCAGCAACTCACTGTTATCAACGACTCTTTAAGTTGTTCCTTTGTTCACACCTATGTTTACAGAACTGTTCCCGTTCTCTTTTTCGGTTGATCCATTAGCAGTCTCTGGAGCGACACTGTGGGCTTTGGCCTTATATCTAGCGTTTTCGCCCGTGAGTGATTGGGTGACCTTGCAGTTGACACGCTGGTTTAACTTCGCAGAGCGATCGCTCTATCTTTCACAAGAAGAGTTTGAGAAAACTCGCGCTGGGCGAGAATCACAAAATGCCTTTTGGGCCTCAATGTTCAGTGTCCTGCCCTTCGTTGCATTTGGCACACTCGTTCATTACGGCGTGATCTGGGGGCTAGGCGGCAGTTGGTCAGTAAGTTTGGGCTTACTCTGCGCAGTCGGAAGTGGCGTTTATGAATTAGGACGTCGCGATAGCCAAGCATCTGACTCTGACTGAGCACAGCGTCAGCGTTCTGAGTGAAATCTGATCGCACCACTTCAGTAACTGATGAAATTCTGCAACCTCAGTCCCAGCTTTTTTCGGGCTCAATGCTGATCTTCGAACTCACGTGCATCAGTTCGCTATATTTCACCCATTCCTGATTGGTTCAAAAACTGGGAGAGCCATTTAGGGATTGAAGGCCTTTGGGTTAGCTAGGCGGCTGTTCAGAGCTGCCCTTCCCATTCGAGTATCTGGTCAGTGGCGTTGGTGCCGAGCGATCGCACGATACGTAATTCGATTTGGACTCGGGTACCCGGACGCAAATAGCGATCGCGAATCGGTAATTGTCCTAACTGCAGGACAAACCGATTTTGGTCTTGGGTGACCAAGTTGGGTGGCATTAAGCCCGAGAACTGCTCTGAATATCTGCCTCGTAGTACATTTTGTGGGTCTTCGTCAGTGGTGCGATAAGTTACTTCAAATTGGGTATCCACGTAGGCTGATTCTCGCCCTAAGTCAATGACCGTAACCGCAAGGTCAGCGTTATGCCCCGTCTGGTTGCCCCAAGCTAAATTGTTGACGTTATCAGCCCGGGCAATGCGATGGATGGTAACAGTCGTCAACCCATCTGTGACCTCAGCACGACTGTCTACCCAAAGCGCTGCGGGAAAATCGAGCTGTACCTCGCCAGTCTCTAGCAGCGTCATCCTCGGAGCGAACCCTAGGAACTGAGTCGGAGAGCGCTCCGCCTGCCACTCTAATTGCACCTGCGTTTCCAAGCGCCCTCGGTATTCATAGTAGGTGTCATCTACCACTGACCCTGACGCTAACAGTGCCCCCGCACCGGGCCGTGTTTCCCACAGATGCCGCGATAAAGACAGCGGCCGTTGCAACAAGGTTTCTAAGGGTTGATTGATATTGGGCCGTTCTGCTGGCAGTGGATCCGCACGATTAACCAGCCAGATCTGCCCCAGGGTTCCAGATTCACCCTGCCGACCGTTGCGACCGTCACGCCCCGTCTCACCATCCCGACAGCGGTAACGCTCTTCTTCACAGTTGCCATCATCACAAACCTGCACGCGCCAGCTGCGATCGTCACAGCGACATCCAACCGCGCCGCGTCCCCCGCGTCCGCCACGTCCTCCGAGGCCGCCATCAGCATTAATTTGGATCTGACGAAGCTGAGTTGAGTCAGTGTAATAAAGGGTGACATCGCCGCCGCGGCCACCCATCACCGCCATCGCCGCCATTGGGTGCCCGCAGATCATATCTTACCCGCCGCGGCTGAGCAGGACAGTTGGGTCGCTGGCCTCGATCACCCACCTCGCCGTCTTGTCCTGACTCACCCATCGCCTCGATTTGTGCAGGCCGACCCTCTGCCCGCACACTTTGTGATCGCCCGTCGCGCCCCTCATAACCATTGCGTCCATCCCGTCCATCCCGTCCATCTGCTCCGTAGGTGCGGATTTGATCCGCCAGCACTCGGAAGGCGGGGGTGAACGGCAGCGTGAGAGTGCTGGTGGCAAGGAGCACAGCGATCGCTGCTAAATAGGGCTTGGTCAATGGTTTCATCATTCAGAACAAGAAGCAGTTTAAATAAACGGGAGAACTTGAACACCGCAAGCATAGTATGTTCAATTACCCTCAAAATGAGTGACGCAAGTTGCCATGGTAGTGTTACCGCCCAGGCAAAACCTTTGATGTCAATGAGTGGGCAGTCGGTGTTCTCCCATTATCGGGACCGACTCTTTTCGGAAGCCTCGTCCCAGTAGCAGTGCCGTATCCCTTGTTGCCATATTTCTTTCAGTGCAACGCGGATGTTGTTGCTTTTTCTGGTCTAGCTGCAACAAATCGAGGTGCGATATCACAACGGTATGCCGAACGT
>CAZFWL010000089.1:0-8581 GCA_964522775.1 uncultured Halomicronema sp. | reverse complement strand
CATGAAGGGCAACCCCACGTCTATTTTGCAGAGCTGCGATTTCCGGCTGCCGCTACGGCTCCCATGCCCGAAATTGTACCTCTGACTTACGATCCCCAACCTGTTGTGGCCGCGATGGCTAGCGAAGGGCTACCGATGGAATTTCAACAATCCCTCCTGACAGGCATTTGGACGACCTGCGCGGAAATTTTGCTGACAGCCGAACTGCCAGTGCCATCGCGACTGCCCATCACACAGCAGTCGGAAAACTGAGCTGGCTAAGGTAGCCTGATGCATTGACCAGCCCCCGTTGTGGCGGTCCCGATGCAATTTCGAAGACGTTTTTTGTTTTTGCTTGAGTTCACAATTCTCTGCTTATGTTCATCACGACTATGACTTGGGTGCTCTTAGCGGGGTACGGTGGCGTCATTTTTTACTTGGTACGCCAGACTACTCCTCAGCGAGTCACCGCACCTGAATTTTTTGAAGGCCAATCCAGCAGTGGCAAAGCGCCCGGTATGTGGCTCCTCGTTGCCAGCGCTGCGATTTCCTGGATTTTCGCCAAATCCATCGACAATGCGGCGACCCTGGGTAATGCTTTCGGCATCCTAGGTGGCATCGGCTACAGCATTTACTATCTGAGTTTTGTTACCGCCGCGATCGCTCTTTACTTCATTCGTACCCGAGGCGGCTATCGCTCGATCCCCGAATTTTTAGCGAGTAAATATGGTCTCGTCTGCTCGCGGCTGTTTCTCATCGCGATCGCCATTCGCCTGATCAATGAAGTGTGGTCAAACACTAAGGTCTTTTCTCTGTACTTCGGGGCAGAGGGTAGCGCGGGCTATTGGTTGGCGGCGTTGATTGTGACCGCCTTCACGGTGTTTTACAGCCTCCTGGGGGGATTACGCAGTAGCTTGCTTACGGATGGTGCGCAAATGCTGTTAGCCGCCGTGTTACTGGTCGTTATTCTCGCGACCCTCGGGCCCGGCCTCGTCAGTCAGGGACTCCCAACGGTGGATACTGATACGCGCCTGGCGGGGCTCACCTTTTGCGGCCTGGCCTTTGTCCAAATTTTCAGTTATCCCTTCCATGACCCGGTGATGACAGATCGCGCTTTCATCACCGGGCCCCGCACCATGGTCAAAGCCTTTATCTGGGCGGGACTCATTAGCGGCGGTTTCATTCTGCTGTTTAGCTCTGTGGGTCTCTATGCCCGCGCCTTTGGCATCGAAGGGGCACCGAGCTATACCGTTCCTGCTTTATTCGGCCTGCCAATGCTACTGGTGTTCAACGCCATTATGCTGACCAGCGCTGGCTCCACCTTGGACTCTACCTTTTCCAGCGTGGCGAAACTAGGCGCCCGCGATTGGGATAACCGCAAAGGCCAACCCACCGAAAATCAGGCATTTGTCGGTCGCTGGTGGATTATCGCGATCGCTCTGCTGGGCAACGTACCCCTGCTGAGCATCTACATGGGCGACCAAATCGGCCCCGCCATCATCATGGCAACCACTATCAGCGGCACCATGGTCATGGGGCTAGCCCCGATTTTTCTACTCGCCTTTTTGCGCGGCGCTGGGGCCTTAAGCTTTCACCTTGCTTTTTGGCCAGGCTTGCTCTTTGGCGTATTACGGGTGCTGGAAAGCGCCTTGAGTACCACCATTTTTCCCACCTGGTTGAGTTTAGGGGGCGGCAAATATGCGCTGGATTTGGGAGTAAATGTCTATGGGCTCATGCTCTGCACCGCTGGCTACTTGCTCGGCGCCTGGTGGGGCAGCCGCGATCGCCAAACCGAATTCGCCATATCCACCTCTACACAGACGCAGGACTAACCTTATGAATGCCCTCGTCATCAGAACGAGGGCATTGACTGAAGTCTCTAGAATTATCCGACGCACCTAAGGGTCCATGAACCAGCAAGCCATGAGTGACAATTAGCAACATCACGCCTCACGCCGTGGTTGCTTGTCTGGAAAGCACATGTGCCTTGCTCCCTGCTAGAAAGAATGGTTCAAACCACCTTACGCGTCCAAATAGGCTGCACCTTGAGGGGCCGATGCTTATGGGACGGCATCGTTTGCCGAAAGGATTGATAGTAGTCCTTATGCGCTTCCGTAAACAGGGTTCGGAGTTCCACAATGGGCTCAGGATTATTATCGACTCGCAGATCTAAGTGGGGATAGAAGTCGTCCTGCACTATATACAAAGCAGCAGATTGCTTACCACGCTTATCCCCTCCTGCCAGTTCTCCAGCTTCCAGGGCACACAGCAGGCGTTCCGAGAAGCTCAACGACGGATTATTACGAAAGGTCTCCGCCATTGCATGCAACACCTGCTCGCCAACGAGCATGTTGCCCGCTACAGAAAAGTTAGGAAAGGTGAAGTGGCCAGCCCAATCGGTACAGTGTCGTCCCGTCCAAGCTGCGGTATGACCTTGGTGATCGACCAGATGGAGCTGCCGATGGTCGCGCTCTTCGTCATTTTGCAATAGCACATCAAGCACTTCGGCCACAGGGATAGCCAATGCTTCAGCCTGGGCCGCCTTACGACTTTCAAGCAGGCGCAATCCCCAAATACCCAGTAGGGGATTCGTTTGGGCCTGGGTCGCGATCGCGCCCACCTCGGCCTTTGCATGGGGCACTAATGCCCCGACAGCCAGATGCTTAGTGGCCACAGCCACCCCAGTCATGCCTGTAATTGGATCCCAAGCAGCGATAGAGAATGTCATTAGCGGCAACCCCCTACCCGGTTCACTTCATTAGTTATTGCGATTATTCATGTTTTTTGAAAAAAAATATGTTTTCAATCTTACGATTTCAGACATAGGTATAATCTGGCACTTTTTTTGAACCGAATGAATCCCATCAGCCTCGAGCCTTGCTGATCGACACCGATCACCCCTAGCGGGAAAGCGATCTCAGTCGCTGAAAGGGAAAACAGGACACGCTACAATGGCGGCCTAACTCATCATGCAGGCGATGTCGCAAGATCTGAAAAAAGAATTGAAATCAATGATCGGGCCAGCCGCTTGGTTTAACCTGTTGCCCCATGCTGCTCGAGATAGCATTGTGTTGGTTAATCCGGGGCTCGATTTGGCAGAGGTTGGGGTTGCTGTCGCCACCGATAATGTCACCTCGGTACAACGCTGGATCAGTGAAGCGTTAATTACGAAACCCACCATCGAGCAGATGGAAGATTGGGAACGCGATCGCAGTCGGCAATTCCAAACCCTGATCGTCCAACCCTACGTCTTGATTCAGCATCTACCCGAAGACGCCGAATCAGCATAATGCTGATAACGACTACTCGGTCTTGCCACGATTCGCGTTGCACCCGATAGTCTAAACAGAGAACTTCACACGAGCGCACCAGACTAATGGGTCAAAGCGTTTCTCCTCAGCCACCGCCAGTCAAAGAACTTAGCTTATTCCGCACTCCACTGCCGTGGCTGGTAGCCTTCTGGAAATTTTCTCGGCCACACACCATCATTGGCACCAGTCTCAGCGTCATCGGGGTCTTTGTCATTAGCTGGACGGTGGTTCAAGATAGCAGCGCCACTCCCATTCTCAATCCGTTCTCGCTCCTGCTGCCGCTGATTGCCTGCCTGGCGGGCAATGTCTATATCGTCGGCCTGAACCAGATCGAAGATGTCGAAATCGATCGCATCAATAAGCCTAACCTGCCGATCGCGTCGGGCGAGTTTTCCAGCAGCAATGCTTGGAGCATCGTCGTGTTTACCGCGAGTCTGAGCATTTTGCTGGCGGCCTTTGGTGATGGTTATTTACTGGCAACAATACTGCTGAGTTTGATGATCGGCACCGCCTATTCAGTGCCGCCCCTCCGGTTAAAGCGTTTCCCGTTTTGGGCGTCGGTCTGCATTTTGACCGTGCGCGGGGGCATCGTGAATTTAGGGCTTTTCCTGCACTATAGCTACCAGCTCGGCCTGCCATTGCAGATTCCAGCTCGCATGTGGGCGCTGACTATATTTGTCTTGGTCTTCAGCATTGTCATCGCCATCTTTAAAGATATTCCAGACATTGAGGGCGATCGCCGTTTCAACATCACGACCTTTACCGTGCAGTTGGGGCAAGCGCGGGTTTATCAGGTGGCTCGTGTCGTGTTGACGCTTTGCTACGTCGGCATGATGGCTGCCGTCCCCTGGATTCCAGGCGTCAACTGGATCTTCGTCTGGTTGACCCACACCGCCTTACTCAGTTGGTTTTGGTGGCGCAGCTATCGCGTGGCGATGCCCAATCAAGTCGCGAGTGACGACTTTCCGTTAACGTTTACCAACTTTTACCAATTCATTTGGCAGCTCTTTTTCTTAGAGTACGTGTTGTATCCCGTGGCTTGTCTGCTGGGCTAGCGCGACGTAGTCTAAGGCACCAGACGACGAGTTCTTATCGCACTCGTCCCTTCGCTCACCGTTGAGAATCATCAAGATGCCACCAACGGCAAAACGACAATTGGGCGATCGCGGCGAAACTCTAGTAGCTGAGTGGCTACGCCAGCAAGGATGGAAAGTCATTCAACAGCAGTGGCATTGCCGCTGGGGCGAACTCGACCTCATCGCTCAGCATCCCGATCCGGCTGTCGGCATAGCCTTTGTAGAAGTCAAAACCCGCCGCCGTCTCGGCCTGGATCACGGGGGAAGACTGGCGATCACTGCCCAAAAGCAACAAAAACTCTGGCGTGCTGCCCAGCAATTTCTAATGGAACAGCCCCAGTATGCGAGCTTGCCTTGCCGCTTTGATGTCGCACTGGTCGTATCTGGTCACGTTCCAGCGGGGCTAGCGACGACTCAGAACAAGGCCGCCACACTCACGCTTATCGAATATATTGAACATGCCTTTGAGGGCAGTGAGTAACGCTGGCGAATGGCTAACGAGATCGTCCGCAGGCCATCTCACCACATCATCACAGCAGTTTCCCCAGCGGAGTAATTGAAGTAAAGGCGAATTCGCAGCACGTATTGCCGATCCTTATAGAGCCTGATCTGCAAACTCGCATTCGTATCAGTGCCGCTGTCATCATCACCCGCCACATATTTCAAATCGCCGTCCTGGTCTTCAAAGAGCACCATCACGGTATCCGCCTCACCAAAGGTCTGAATGGTATAAGTACGGGTAGCGTCAGGTCGAATGGTGAAATTCTTTTGCTCAGCGGGTGCCAAGGACAGGACTTCTGACCGGAACACCTGGAGCTCTGAATCGGTGGCTTCGAGAGGCGGGTAAAACAGCTTGGCCTGATCGATATCTTGTGGTGACAAACCTCCAGGGGGCCGGAGTCCCTGCCGATATTTTTCCGGCTCTAGAATCAAGCCACTGGGAAACGAGTAGTGCATGATGGAGTCTGGATCCCATGCTGAGCCACCGACTTCGCCCTCTGACAATTTCCTCAAGATGTTGAAAAAGGTCGTTTCGCGGGCCCAGTTGTTGGGCGGACCCCCAAAGTATTCATAAACGGCCTCTTCATTCCACTCAATCCCCGCAAAGGGGTTTTGGTGCTCATGGGGAAAGCCCAGAGTATGGCCGATTTCATGCACTGGGGTATCGACGCCACGGGGGTCACGGGTCAAGTCCCAACCAAAATTCATCGTGCGCTCTGACTGTCCGGGAATATCCAGCACATCTCGCCCAACATAGGACCAGGAACCGACGCCCTGCTCAAATCCAATGCGGACTTCGGCTTCACTAATGTCGGTAATTTCTTCGAACACCAAACCGATGCCGACGTTCTCCCACAGACGAAAGGCTTCTCGCACCACGTCAATTTGCTCGATCGCGCCAGCATAGGGACCAGTGGTGAAAAAGTAATAGCGCAGCTTCGTCCCGTTCATCCACTTTTTGTCGATGTAGCGAATGAGCCGCGCCCGGTGGGGAGAAATATCGTCCGGCAGCGATCGCTTAGGGACTTGCGGCAAGCTGCAAAACTGATTGGCTACCGCCGTCTCAGCAGCAACATCTTCGGAAACATCCACGTCTAAAGCCGCCTCCAGGCGACTGACCCGCATCAACAGCTTTTTGAGCTGTTCTGCCAAACTGGCTTGGTTGTCAAACATGAGGCGACCTCCACACCCTGAAACCAGGCAGTGGTCGATCTCATCACTGAGGTCATTTCTCAGCCGCCCCTGCCTAATTCAGGCATACTATGGCGACCGGTCTCGATTTCAACAATTGCCGAAATCTTGATGTTTCTTAGAGTCGGCAGACATCAGAATGCTGTCGGAGAAGCATAAAGGCTGAAGGCAACACCACAACCAGTCAGATTTTCAGACACTACGGCATCATCAGCGGCTGACTGGCCATTTCGTCCAGGTCTACAGAACTCAACAACTCAGTCCAGCGGTTTTGCAGACTGCGATCGCTGGGACTCAAGGCTTGCAGCGTTGCTAGCTGATCAACCGCATCAAACCAGTAGCCATTTTGTGTGTATAAGCTGACCTGATCCGATGCAGACACTAAGGGCAGCACACTGCTCAAGCCCTGACTGGGGGGTTGATATTGCACCCACCCTTCAATTTGCAAATCGCCATCTTCGTTGGCGGGGTTACAAAACGCGGCAACTTCCCAACGATAGCGATCGCCTACCTCCAGGACAGGCAAATTCGCCGACTCCGGCACAGTAAAACTCATGATCCCTGGATCACTCGAGGCTTCTAACCGCGTCGTGTAGAGCGTGGCCTCTAAGCCATCCCCATCAACTTGAGTCAGCGTAAATTCCACAAACTCCGCCTGGTTGAGTGGCATGTACCAATAAAACTGCGGATACGGCTCAGCCGTCAGGCCAATATTCTCCGTTGGCATCAGCGCGATCAGGTTAGCCGGACTTCCAAAGGCGCAGCCCCGCGTGCCCGCACTTTCGCGTCGTCCCGGAGCACCCAAACCAGCCGGGGGAACATAGGGCTCTGCTAAGGCGGCGGCGCTGCTCGCTAGCACCAAAGCCAAAGGCAACAGTTTCATAACAGGTGGGCAGAGCACTTCAATAGATTTCATAAGTCTGACAAGTAACGGCGGCAAACAAAAGAGCACCCCTGATATGTGCAGAATAATGTCTACTTCACGATTGGAGATGAAGAATCCGTAAAAGATCACACTCCAGTTGAGGTTAAGTGGTTGCTGGCACAAAGCAGCTGTAGTGGATTTATTCAAGGGTGCTGCCGGGTCAGAATGCCAGGTGGCACTTTTCCAGCGGAATACCACGTTAGGCAGCGGCGAAGCGGCAGCGATCGCCAAAAGTCGTCACAATACTTAAAAGTATTCACCATGAGGCGGAACAATGACGACGGGCGTGTGGGTTTTAGGCGATCAGCTCTATGCGGGACAAGCTGCCTTAGCCCATCGGGCCAACTACCAAGCCGAGACGCCGGTGCTCATGGTCGAGTCTCGACAGCATGTGCAACAACGCCGCTACCATGCACAAAAACTCGTGCTCGTCTGGTCAGCCATGCGTCACTTTGCCGCCGATCTCAAAGACGCGGGTTGGGCAGTCAGCTATGAAATTGCTGAAGATTTTGAGACACCGCTCCGGCAATGGATTCAAGACCAGGGCATCACGACTTTGCAGATCATGGAGCCCAGCGATCGCCCCTTCCTCACTTTTTTACAAAGCCTCGATCTTCCCTGCCATCTCGAAATCATCCCCAACAACCACTTCTTATGGAGTGTCGATGGCTTCAAAGCGTGGGCTAGCGATCGCAAAAGCCTACTGATGGAAAGCTTCTATCGCGCTGGTCGTAAAGAGCTCGATGTGCTGATGGAAGGGGATGATCCCGTTGGCGACCAGTGGAATTTTGATAAGGAAAATCGCAAGCCGCCCAAGGGCAAACTCGACACCCCAGAACCGCTGACCTTTGAGCTGGATGAGATTACTCAAGCGGTAATGGAGGTGGTGCAAAAAGTGGATTTTCCCACCTTTGGTGAGCTAGAACCATTTCACTGGGCGGTCACTCGCGACCAAGCGCTGCAAGTGCTTGACCATTTCATCGCCACCCGCCTCCAAACCTTCGGCCCATACCAAGACGCTATGGTGACGGGGGAAGACACGATGTGGCATGCGCTGCTGTCGCCGTACCTCAACCTGGGTCTGCTGCAGCCACTAGAGGTAATCGAAGCGGTGGAACAGGCTTACCATGAGCAAGATTTGCCCCTGAACAGTGTAGAAGGCTTCATTCGTCAGGTAATGGGCTGGCGCGAATATATGCGGGGCCTTTACTGGCATGTGGATGAAGACTATTTCGATCGCAACTACTTTGACCACAATCACCCCCTGCCCGACTTCTTTTGGACGGGGGAAACCGACATGAACTGTCTGCACCAAGTCATCGATCAGGTGCAGCGCACCGGCTACGGGCACCATATTCAGCGCCTTATGATCCTCGCCAACTTTGCCCTGATTGCCGGTCTCAATCCCCAAGAAGTAGAAGATTGGTTCCATGCTGCGTTCATCGACGCCTACGACTGGGTGATGCAGACCAACGTACTCGGCATGGGGCTGTTTGCCGACGGCGGGGTGTTGGCCTCAAAACCCTATTCCGCGTCGGCCAACTATGTGAACCGCATGAGCGACTATTGCAAAGGCTGTCGTTACAACCACAAACAGA
>CAZFWL010000088.1:3412-8671 GCA_964522775.1 uncultured Halomicronema sp. | reverse complement strand
AGTGAACTGGCTTGGCTATTCAACTGTGTGACGCCTTTGAACTGGCTGGTACGCATGATTCAGTTCAAGGAAAAAGCCGTCAAACAAGGCGAAAATGTGACTGTGGGCTTGTTCGACTATCCAGTATTACAAGCAGCCGACATTTTGCTGTATGAGCCAGATTTGGTGCCTGTGGGCGAAGACCAAAAGCAGCATGTGGAACTGACCCGTGACATTGTAAACCGTTTCAACTTTCAATATGGCAGCGAGGAGCAGCCCGTCATTAAGGTACCAGAGCCGATGATTCAAGCTGTCGGAGCGCGGGTCATGAGCTTGACTGATGGGACAAAAAAGATGTCGAAGTCAGATCCGTCAGAAATGAGTCGGATTGATCTGATTGATCCGCCCGAGCTCATCCAGAAAAAAATCAAGCGTTGTAAGAGCGACCCGGTGCGCGGTCTTGAGTTTGATAACCCTGATCGCCCCGAATGCCAAAATTTGTTGACGCTTTACATGATTCTCTCTGGCCAATCAAAAGCTGCGGTGGCGCAGGAATGTGCTGAGATGGGGTGGGGACAGTTCAAACCTTTGCTGGCTGAGACGATGGTGACGGCACTGCAACCCATTCAAGAGAAATATGACGCGTTGATGGCCGATCGCGCTTATCTAGAATCAATTCTGCGGGAGGGTCGAGAAAAAGCTGAAGCGATCGCCCTACAAACGTTATCCAAAGCAAAATCAGCGCTGGGCTATTCACAGCCGCTTTAGGCGATCCACACTATCTTGCCTTCCTGATTTCAGGCTGGCAAAGGTGGCAAGATATACTGACCCAATAGCTAATCTCTGGATGGCTTTTACATTTCACCTTTACCCCAATTTTTGACCCAGTTTGATGTCGCCTACTGATACGCACACCTTACCCACCTCGCATTTTCAGAAAGCTGCTGAGGCGGGGGAGTTCTTGATCACGGCCGAGGTGATGCCACCTAAAGGTGGAGATGTGAGCCATATGGTGAAGATGGCTCAGCCATTGCGGGGGCGCGTTCACGCTGTCAACATCACTGACGGCAGCCGTGCAGTGATGCGCATGTCTTCTTTAGCCGCGTCGGTGATCTTGCGGCAGCATGGGCTGGAACCGATTTGCCAGATGGCCTGCCGCGATCGCAATCGCATTGCCCTTCAGGCTGATTTGTTGGGCGCGTATGCCCTCGGCATTCGCAATATTCTGGCCCTGACGGGAGATCCGGTAAAAGCGGGCGACCAAACCGGGGCACGCCCTGTTTTTGACTTAGAGTCGGTCCGCCTTCTGCAACTCATTCGCCAGTTGAATAATGGCCTAGATGCCTGTGATCGTCCTCTGCCCGATCAGGCAGTGCGCTTATTCACTGGAGCCGCGATCGATCCGCAATGTCGTAGCTGGTCTGGTCTCCAGCGTCGCTTCGCCAAAAAGCTGGAAGCAGGGGCACAATTCTTTCAAAGCCAGCTGATCGATGACTTTGAGCGGCTAGAGAAATTTATGGACCAAATTGCAGTAGGCTGCGATCGTCCGATTTTGGCTGGTATTTTCTTGCTGAAATCTGCCAAGAATGCGCAATTCATCAACCGCAACGTCCCCGGCGTCAACATTCCCGAGCACATCATTCAACGCTTAGCAGCAGCCCCAGACCCGCTACGTGAAGGGATGCTGATTGCCGCAGAGCAGGTCAAAGCGGCCCAACAGCTCTGCCAAGGCGTTCACATGATGGCGATTCGACGAGAAGACTTAATTCCCGAAATTTTAGATATCGCCAGAATCAAGCCTTTACAATCTGTACCCAGCGCGCCTCAACGCACCCCAACCGAACTCTCCAGAGTTCGACTCAACCGGACGAAAATGCTCGGCAGCGAGGGCTAGTTCTTTACGATGATTGAGGTCATACGTCTACTTACGGGTAGTAATGACCATCAGGCAGGACAGTGGTGCGATCGCACTTCGCGTTGGCGATATCGAGGTTGATTGCGCGAAAGCAATTGGCCCCACTCAAGCAGGACGCATTCAACTTTGCGTCTTTGAAATTCGCTCCAGTTAAGTTTGCTCCGGTCAAATCCGTGCCAGTCAAGTCCGCTCCAGTGAAATCGGCTCCGCTTAAATTGCAACCACGTAAACTCGCATCTCGGAGTCGGGCATAGCGGAGATTGGATCTTGAGAAATCAACATCGTCAAGCTTGGCCCGACTTAGGTTGCTCTTTGTCAATTTGGCATCACCAAAGTTGCCGCGCTTCACAATCAGACCTTGCAGATTGGCCCGACTCAAATTGCCATAAGGCAAGTAAGCATTTTCAATAACTACATCTGCGAGATCAATTTCTCGCAAATCGCACTCAAAAGCATCCACACGTTCAATCTTGACGCTTTGGAAATGGCGATCGCCAGAGCGATAGCGAGCCAGCATGTCACTAAAATCCAGAATCGCCATAGAGCCGAACACTTTCCTGAACGTTTTTCAATCCTTTATCTTTTTGCACGCTTTAGATCACCTCCAGATGAGAGACTGAGCAGATTCAGCCAAGCTCTCAATGAAGTATTTACTGAACCTAAAAAATTTATGCTGGCCATTGGAATCCGCATGACCGGCAAGACTCAAAAAGCCCAGGAAACTCAGCACATTCTCAATCAAAAGCAACGGTTCAATAACCCAAAAATTGACAGAGCGTAAACTACGCTTCCAACGCAACTCTTTCTATAACCACAACAGCCAGCACCAAAAAGGCCTAAGTCTTCAAACGACTCAGAGCAGAGCAAATAAATGAAATAAAACGCCTTCTTTAGATCAGTCGCAATGAGACTTAGAGACAACGGCGATACCACGCAATCCCAAAAACCTCACCAAAACACTGACTTAGCATCCATAAATCTGGCAACCCAAAAAGGTAGCTAACCAGTCACCTTACTGATCTTTCAGAAATTGCATCTCCAACAAGTTAACGATTGTTAAGTTACAGCGCTCTGGTCAATGTTTGTTCCAACTTAAAGTTTTTTTTGGATTTGTCCCAGACCTATATTTGGTTTCATTAATAGCTCACAAAAGTAAAACTTATATTTTTCCAGGAAGATGATGTCTTCATGAATTGCGAGCAACAACTCACTCTTCTTTTTTTTAATTCAGACTCCTGAGTGTATTTTTTTGGATGATTCTCTTGATACTGGAAGCCAGGAATTTACTTATTTTTTTTTGAAAGTAGAAGCCCAAAATAAAAAATCAAAAACATACTGTGAAAAGAGCTTGCGACCGCAGCAGGCTGTTTTTTTAGAGTGTCGGATTTTGCGATTTACCACAATCCGACTCCACTGCTAGCTATGGCTTTGACAACGGGCGGGGAGGCAGTCGAATTACTTGGTTGGCGATCGCCGTTCCTAGCAAAATCAGGGCACTGCCGATCACCATCGATGCTGTAATCGCTTCTTTAAGCAAGAGGGCTCCCCAAAGCATGGCAAAGATGGGAATGAGGTAGGTCACGGTCAGCGCTCGAGTAGAACCGACGGTATGAATCAGCCGGAAGTAGAGGGTATACGCTAGCGCGGTCGAGAGGATCGCAAGGCCAAATACCGCTAGCAGCACTGCTTGGGAGGGAGGCGCTGCCGGTTGCGTAAAGGGCAACAGCGGCAATAAACAGATAGCTGCACTGAGCTGACTACCAGTAGCAATAACTAAGGAAGGGACGCCTTGGAGATTGAGACGAATAAAGGGGGCGGCGATCGCGTACATCAATGCGGCGCAGAGGCATGTTGCGATCGCTAATAGAACTTCCGGCGTGATGGCGGTGCCTTGCAGCCCAACAAGTACAACAACGCCGCTAAATCCTAAAAAAAGCCCCATAATGCGGTGGGTGCTCAGGGGTTCCCGCAGCCAAACATAAGCCACAGCCACACCGAAGAATGGCGCTGTACCGTTCAAAATGGCAGTGATGCCAGCCGGTAAAGACAAAGACGAGAAGGCCAGTAGTGAAAAGGGCAAAGCTGAATTTAGCAAGCCAACGACAAGGAGCGGCCGCCAGTTTCGGCGGAGTTGAGGTGCCAGACCTTGGTGCAATAAAAACGGTAGTAACGCCAGGCCAGACAGGGCTACGCGCGCCTCAATCAGCCAAATAGGGCCTAATTCAGGAGCCGCAATCCGCATAAAGAGAAAAGAGCCACCCCATAGTACTGCCAGTAACAATAATTCTGCAATTTGCGCAGGAGGCATTTAAGCATCCTCCTGAAATTGTGCGGCTTCCCAACCCAGCATGACGGTTTTGCGTAGCGGCCCCCACCGATAACCCCCCATTTCTCCCGTAGCGCGTATCACTCGATGGCAGGGAATTAAATATCCAACAGGGTTCGCACTGATCGCCGTACCTACGGCACGGGTCGCTTTGGGCCGGTCAATCCGGTTGGCAACATCTTGATAGGTAACCAAGCAACCTGGCGGTAGGGTCAACAATGCCCGCCATACTTGGGTTTGAAAGTTGGTGCCTTTGACCAAGACAGTCAGGGGCTGTTGAGTATCTATGTTTAATGATTGATTGAGGCGATCGGCCACACGCTGCGTTTGTTCAGGCTGCTGTTGTAACTCGGCCTGAGGCCATTGCTGCCGTAGCCAGTCCACGTCACGCATCAAATTGTGCGGTTCACAAAACTGCAAATTACAGATGCCGCGCTTGGTTTGGGCAATCAACGCGGTGCCAAAGCGGGTGGGATGCAGCCCGTAGGAAATCTCTAATCCCTCACCCCCATTGCGATAATCAGCAGGTGTCATGGCCTCAAACCGGACGTAAAGATCATGAAGGCGGCTAGGACTTGATAACCCTGAATCAAAAGCCACTGCCAGCAAAGATTGCGTGGAGGTCAGACGTTGCTTTGTGCTTTCTAAGGTCAAAAGTTGCACAAAGCGCTTGGGACTAACGCCTGCCCAACGAGTGAAGAGCTTTTGAAAGTGGTGCTCGCTGAGATGAACATGACCAGCAATGGTAGCTAAATCTGGTTGCTGATAATAATGCGACTGAATAAAGGCGATCGCTGATGCAACCCGCTCATAGTCCGACGCTAGCGTAGACGAAACCGACATAAGAAATGTGATCGACAAGGATGTTCATACGCTAACGGACGCATTGATAAACGGCGATCCAGTTCTTGGCCGAACTTAGTGAATCTGCAGTCCTTAACTGCGAATAAATTAGACGGCTCACCTTAGCGATGGAAACACGGCCAGAGCAGGAGAGTGGCCCAACCGGGGACACAACTTACTTGCCACGACTGACCAA
>CAZFWL010000088.1:0-3389 GCA_964522775.1 uncultured Halomicronema sp. | reverse complement strand
ACTGTGGTGACCGAAGTGGCCTCGGCATTGAGTCATTCGTTATCTGCAATGATCCGCTCAGCAAGCCTGAGAGTATTTAGATAGCCGCTCAACATAGCCTAAGGAGCATTTAGGTAGGAAAAACTGACGTAAAACTTAATTTCTCCCGAATTTACTTATATTTCCATTCAGGAATGTGTTCTGAAACCAAAAACCCCTGCTATATTCGGGAACCATCAAGTTGAGGGCTGTATGGACTTGTGTCAGGCTCTTCAAGTTCATCAAAGACAACGGCCACCAAAGACGTGAACAGCATTGTTTTCCCAGCAATCTGTTGATAGTTCATTGGTTGCAGCTAACGTCAAAATTCTTCTGTAGCTGCCACTCTGCCATCAATGCTTGTTTCCTTAAATCGCTGAAAGCAAAGGATGACAAGCAACTGTCCAATTTAGAGCCAGTTTTTAGGTCATCTTGGGGATACCTGGTATGATACGCCTGATATTGGTGTGGTGTGGCATGTTGAGGAGTGTAAGATGCTGAATTCTGTGGATTTCAGCGGTAGACCTTTCCATTTCATCGGAATTGGAGGGATAGGCATGTCTGCGTTGGCTTATGTCTTGACGCAGAAGCAGCTACCGGTTTCGGGATCGGACCTACGGCTGAGTCATATTACTCAGCGCTTACAAGAAGCAGGGGCCCATATCTTTTGGCGTCAAGAAGCCGAAAACCTCCGATTCTTTGAGCAAAGCCTTTCTACAACACATGGGCAACAGCCATTCGCTACTTATGTGCAGTCGCTAACGCAGGTGCTGCCGCAGGTTGTCTGCTCCACCGCAATTAATGAAAGCAACGATGAATACCGGGCGGCTCTCGAAATGGGATGTCCCATCCTTCATCGCTCGGACTTGTTAGCGGCTCTGATGAATGAGCAGAAAAGCGTGGCAGTTGCTGGTACTCACGGTAAAACAACCACTAGCAGCATGGTTGGCTATGCCTTGATGGCGGCCGATCTCGATCCCACAATTGTGGTTGGGGGCGAGGTGTCCGCTTGGGAAGGAAATGCACATCTCGGCACCAGCGATTGGTTTGTGGCTGAAGCAGACGAGTCAGACGGTTCCTTAGCCAAGCTGGCGGCCAGCGTTGGCATCATCACCAATATTGAGTTAGACCACCCTGATCATTACGAGACGCTGGATGAAGTAGTCGACATTTTCCGACGCTTTACGCAGCAAACCAAGACCATCATCGTCTCAGCCGATTGTGAGACCATTGCCCAATATATCGATGCAGACATTACCTACAGTGTTGAGGTAGGAAAAGCTGCTGACTATACAGTGACCGATGTAGTCTACGGTGCGAATGGGACTCGAGCTGTTGTTTGGGAGCGAGGTTCGCGCCTGGGCATTTTGCGATTAGCAGTCCCTGGCAAGCACAATTTGAGTAACGCACTGGCGGCTATTGCGGCAGGTCGTCATATCGGTGCAGATTTTGCTGATTTGTCCGCTGGTTTAGCCAAGTTTGAGGGAGCGCGACGGCGGTTTGAGCGCCGAGGTTTCTATAACGGCATTCAGTTTGTGGATGACTACGCTCATCACCCAAGCGAAATTAAGGCAACCTTGTCGACAGCGAGTTTGCTGAAAGCGGGTGAAGCCTCAGTCAGCAGCAAAGTTAAGCGGATTGTGGCGATTTTTCAACCTCACCGTTACAGCCGAGTGACCGCATTTCTGGATGACTTTGCGGAAGCCTTTGCGGAGGCAGACGAGGTGATTGTGACGGATGTGTATAGCGCTGGGGAAGCAGCTCCATCCGATTTCTGCACCAAAAAAGTGGGACAGGCGATCGCCCTCCATCATCCTCATGTGCAGTATTGCCCGTCCCTCGACGGAGTTAGTACGGTTTTGAAGGAACGCTTGCAACCCGGAGATATGGCTCTCTTTTTGGGCGCAGGTAATTTGAACCGCATTATTCCTGACGTGATGGAACCATTTATGGCGGCAGAAATGCAGGCCGTACAGCAAGCCTAAACAGAGATTTCACCGGACAGTTGCTATCTCAGCGGTAAAATAGGGTGTTCTTTTTGGATGCTACTACGTGGTGCAGCAGTCCGAATCGTCTCTGAAACAGAGCGTGTCAATAGCGAGTTTTACCTCCTATCGCGTCGGAGGAGCGGCCGATTGGTTCGCCTTGCCTAAAACAATGAGTGAAATCTCGACTCATCTTGTTTGGGCAAAGCAGCAGGAATTACCAATTACCTTTTTGGGAGCCGGGTCGAATCTACTGGTAAGCGATCGCGGCGTTCGTGGCCTGGTAATTTGCACTCGCCATTTACGCGGTGTCACCTTTGATGACGAGGCTGGGACGTTAACTGCTGCCGCTGGTGAGCCCTTACCAAACCTCGCTTGGAAGGCCGCTCGGCGGGGTTGGCGCGGATTTGAGTGGGCCGTCGGCATTCCTGGAACCGTAGGCGGCGCAGTCTTTATGAACGCGGGCGCTCATGGTGCCTGCACTGCTGATAGCCTAGTTGCTGCTCAAGGCGTGACAGCTATAGGCGAGCCAGTATCGCTTTCGCCAGAAACCTTAGAATTTGCTTACCGAACCTCTAGTTTGCAGTCGCGAGTCTGCCTAGTGACCCAGGCACAGTTTCAACTCAGTCCCGGTCATGACCCTGCTCAAGTGATTGCCGAGACTCAAACTGCATTGGAAAAGCGGCGATCGACTCAGCCGTACCACTTGCCTAGTTGCGGCAGTGTTTTTCGTAATCCGCTCCCTTATACGGCAGGGTGGCTAATTGAACAAACTGGGCTCAAAGCCTTCCAAATTGGCCAAGCCCAAGTATCGCCGATGCATGCCAACTTTATTGTGAACGTGGGTGGGGCGACTGCCGAGCATGTGTTGGGTTTAATTCGCTCAGTACAGGATCGGGTAGAGGAAAAGTGGAATATTCGTTTGCATCCCGAGGTCCGATTGCTCGGTAGCTTTGACACCCAGTCATGAACTATTGGAGGTTGAGCGATCGCAAATCGGGCATAATTTGAGCGAAAGCAACGCCTCGATGGCTGAGTCGATCTTTGTCGGCCTGACTCATGGCAGCAAAGGTTTGCTCAGCGGCAGGGACATAGAACACCGGATCATAGCCAAATCCGCCTGTGCCCTCCGGTTCATTCGCAATCGCGCCGCGACAAACGCCTTCTGTCTGTAAAGCAATGGTGCCATCAGGACGGGCCAAGGCGATCGCACAGACAAACTGCGCCGACCGATCAGCAGCTTCCTTCAGTTCATTCAATAACCGACTGATGCGCTCTTCGTCAGTGCGGCCATAGCGAGCGGTATAGAGTCCCGGTGCACCGTCTAGGGCGTCGACCATGAGGCCAGAGTCATCAGCGATCGCCCATTCTCCAGTGACTTTAGCA
>CAZFWL010000087.1:0-8701 GCA_964522775.1 uncultured Halomicronema sp. | reverse complement strand
CATGTTTACATTTTGTTACGTCTTCTCATAGTTTAACTGCTCACTGTAGCCAATGATGATGGTGACGTGGCCGCTGTAGTAGTCAAGAGTGGGGAGGTGGGCCAGCGATTGAGCTACGTGGACCCACCGTGGTCCTGCCCTCAAGTCAAGATTGCGCCGCCCATCAGCTTTTCGTAGCGCCGCTGGAGTTCTTTGCGCAAGATGGGGAGGTGGGTGAGTTCGGCATCTTGCGCAATCAAAGATTCTGCTGCTTGGCGGGCGATCGCGAGCGCATCTTGATCCGCCACCAGGCTCGCCAAGGCAAAGTCCGGCAGTCCCGATTGGCGGGTACCGAGTACTTCCCCCGGTCCACGAAAGCGCATGTCCATTTCGGAAATAAAGAAGCCGTCCTGGGACTCTTCCAACACTTTGAGCCGTTGCAGAGCCAAGTCGTTGCGGGTGCTGCTCATCAACAGACAGTAAGACTGCGCGGCCCCCCGACCAACGCGCCCCCGCAGCTGGTGCAATTGGGACAGCCCAAACCGTTCCGCATGTTCGATCAGCATCACCGTGGCATTGGGCACGTCCACCCCGACTTCCACCACTGTGGTGGAGACCAAAATGTGGGTATGGCCGTCACGGAACTGGCTGATGGCATCGTCTTTTTCTGCTGAGGTCATGCGGCCATGGAGCAGACCCACTTTGAATTCAGGAAAAATCACCTCTTGCAAGCGCTGATGCTCGTCAATCGCCGAGCGCAGATCCAGCTTCTCCGACTCTTCTACCAACGGCAGCACAATGTAGATTTGTCGTCCCTGAGCAATTTCGCGGCGGATCAGGTCGTAGGCATGGTTGCGATCGCGCCCCCGTAGCAATGTCGTTTTAATCGCCTTGCGTCCTGGCGGCAGTTCATCAATTTGGCTCACTTCCAGGTCACCATGGAGGGTGAGCGCTAGCGTCCGGGGAATGGGGGTCGCCGTCAGGGTCAGCACATGGGGATTGTCGCCCTTGCGCTGGAGTCGCGCCCGCTGCTGCACGCCAAAGCGATGTTGCTCATCGATCGCAACCAGGCCTAACCGCTGAAACTGAACGGGATCCTCAATGAGGGCATGGGTGCCCACCAGCAGGGGCAGTTCTCCTGTGAGTAACTCGCTATGAATCTGTCTGCGTTTGGCGGTGCGGGTAGAGCCAGTCAGTAGCTCAACGGGCAGATTCAGCGCGTTGAACCAGCTCACTAACTTGCGATAATGCTGCTCCGCTAACACCTCAGTCGGAGCCATCAGCGCTGCTTGGTATCCGGCTTGGATGGCGAACAGAATGGCGACGACAGCGACCACTGTTTCACCGGAACCGACATCCCCTTGCACGAGCCGATTCATTGGTGTCGGCTGCTGAATGTCCGTCAAAATTTCGTTGACGACTCGCTGTTGCGCTCCCGTAAAGGCAAACGGCAGGTTGGCGTAAAACTGGTCGATCAGCGCCCCAGTCGGCGGCAGAATCACCGACGTGGCTTCTTTCCGCCGTTCTTGTCGGCGTCGCAAGAGGCCCAGTTGCAGATAAAAGAATTCGTCAAACACCAAGCGATGGCGGGCTGCTTGCAAGCCCTCTTCGTCCTTGGGGAAATGGATGTGGGCGATCGCGACTGGCAACTGCACCAAGCCAAATTCCTGACGGATGCTTTCTGGTAGGGGATCGACTAACTCAATGGCGGCAGGAATTGCGGAGGCCATCGCCCGCCGCACCAGGGCTGCTCCCACTCCTTCTGTCAGCGGATAAACGGGAACAATGCGTCCCACGGTCAACGATTCGGGATCGCCATCGGGACCATCCAGCACTTCTAGATCAGGGCTATCGAGAGTGATGCCATACTTGTTCTTTTTCACCAGTCCCGAGGCCGCCACAATCGACCCGGTGGGATATTTCCGCTTTTGCCCCTGCTGCCATCCGGCATTGCGAAAGCGTTTCCCCGGCCAAAACTTGGTGATACGGATTTGCCCAGTCGGGTCTTTGAGCACGATTTCTTGAATCGTCAGGTTGGGATTTTTGGGGCTGCTGAAACAAGTCGATCGCGTGACCGCACCGACTAGCGTCACCGTTTCTCCCGGCTGCAACTCCCGAATCGCCACCTGTTGGGCATAGTTGATGTAGTCGCGGGGATAGTAGTGCAGCAAATCCAGCGTGGTGAAAATGCCCAGTTTCGCTAACCGCTCAGCATTCTTTGGACCCACCCCCTTGAGATAAGTGACAGGCTGTTCCAGTGGGGACGTCTTGTGGGAAAACGTGGAGGGAGTTGTCGTAGGAGCAGGCGATCGCCCCGGCTTTTCTTTTCCACCGCTCTTCCCCGGACGTGACGATTTGCCGGAAGCGGCCTGAGTCGCTGCAGTTGGGGCTTTGCTGGCTGGTGCGGCCCGTTCTAAGGATTTCTGAGTTTCGTAGATGGTTTTCCGAGTTTCAGCCACGAGGTACTGTCGAGCCGCAAAACTCATCTCACCGTAGCGGCTGTAATCAGCGGCGAGCGATCGCCAGACGCCTTGCTTGTCTTCTGTTAACGGTTCTGGGGGTGAAGCGAGTTCGCCCTGCAAAAATTCGCTAAAGCGCTGCTGATGTCCCTCCAGATCGTTGAAGCCTCGCTCAGCCTCCACCATCAAAGCTCGCTGCAAGCGGCTCCAATCCGGCGTTTTATCATTAGTGGGCGCTTCACTCATCAGCCAGAAGTCGGAGCAGTGTCAACGTTGTCAGCAAATATCCCAACAACGTTTAGGATTCTAGCCCACCCCTGCCGAGGTAGGCTTTAGCAGCTTTTGGCGGTCAATGATGTGGAGCTTGTGCCTACGGTCTTGGGGAGAAAGAACACAACGCTATTTGGAGAATCCCCTGACATTGAAGCAACTTGAGCCTGTGACTCTAAACGAGCTGTTGAATCACTCGCTCAGCTGATGCAGGTTTTCCAAACAAAAATCCTTGGCCTGAATCACAATTCAAACTCTTCAGCAAATTAAGCTGCTCGGTGGTTTCAATCCCTTCCGACACCGTGGTCATGTTCAAACTGGCAGCCATACTGAGAATGGCGGAAATAATCTGAAAATCGCGATCTTTCTGAGAGAGACGATTAATAAATGAGCGATCAATCTTTAGGGTTTTGACCGGCAGCTTGTGCAGATAGCTGAACGATGAATATCCGGTGCCAAAGTCATCAATACAAAGATGGAAGCCCTGATTCGCCAGAACTTTCATCACTTCAGTGGCCAAGACATTATCTAATAAAGCGGTTTCAGTAATTTCAAGCCTTAAGTTTCGAGGCGATAGATGATAGTGGCTCAAGAGCTGCTCCAGTTCTTGAGGCAGTTTTGATTGCGTGATTTGTGAGACGGATAAATTAAAGCCCAGATAAAAGTCTTCTCCCACTTTGCCCTGCTGCCGCCAATCATGCAGTTGCTGACAGGCCGTTTCGAGGAGTTGTTTCCCAATCGGCAAAATCAGACTGGTCTCCTCAGCCACCGACATAAATGTGTGGGGCAACAGCAGGCCACGTTCTGGATGATGCCACCGAATGAGGACTTCAAAACCGACAGTTTGGTCCGTTTTGAGATCGATAATCGGCTGAAAGTAGGGCCGAAATTCTTGGGCAGCAATGGCCCGATTGAGATCGGCTTCGATCTGCAACAGTTCAATACTGGCCTGCTGCATGATGGGATTAAAAATGCTGTAACAGCCTTTGCCATTGGCTTTGGCGCTGTACATGGCAATATCGGCATCCCGCAAAATGTGCTCAGGCTGCTGATGCTGGACAGGATTGCTCAAGACAATGCCGACACTCAGACTGATAAAGGCCTCACCGTGAGGCAGTTGAAAGCTCGGCCGAATGGTCTCGATCAGCTTTTCAGCACAGGCGATCGCAGCCGCCTGAGAGGTCACTTGGGGCAACAGCACCACGAATTCATCGCCACTAAAGCGAGCTAATACATCTTCTGCACCCAGTTCTTGGCCCAAACGTTCCGCTACCTGGATGAGCACTTGGTCTCCAATAAAGTGACCGTAAGAGTCATTGATGAGCTTGAAGCGATCGCAGTCACAAAATAGCACCGCAAATTGATAGTCAGGATCGGTCTGCACCGCTTCTAGGAGGCGTGAGATCGATTCCATCAGCAGCGATCGATTCGCTAAGCCCGTCAGGGAGTCATGATAGGCCGCCTGGGTGAGCTGGTTATTGGCAACTTGCAACGCCTGAGTGCGTTCTTTGATGATTTGCTCAAGGGTTAACAGCGTTTGTCGAGCGAGTATCTGGTTACGGACTCGCACTAGCACTTCAGCCATTTGAAATGGTTTGGTGATGAAATCAACGCCCCCGACCTCAAACGCTTTGACCTTATCAAAAGTGTCACTCAAAGCACTGAGAAAAATGATGGGAATATCAGCCGTCGCCTCATCCGCCTTCAGCTGCTGACAGAGAGTGTAGCCGTCAACTTCAGGCATACAGATATCGAGCAGCACGACATCCGGCAGCATGGCTCGAATCGCAGTTTGGGCCATGCTGGCACTGACGGCTTTGCGCACGCTATAACCGTTAGTTTCTAAAATTTCGGACAGGAGGGCGATATTTTCGACAGTGTCATCGACAATCAAAATATCGGCCTTTAGGGGGGCAGCTAAAGCCTTCTGCAGAGTGGAATTCATCAATTTGTTGTAGGGGATAGAAGGTGAAGTCGCTTGGCGCTGCTTGGTGTTTTCAAGATTCTTTTAATAGAGCTAAAACTTGATCGAACCGAAAGACATCTGTAAGTTGACAGAGTTTTTCAGCCAGGGCTGCCTGGTCTGCAGGAATTTGTTCAATCAGATGACGAATCTCGGTATCGCTACAGCGAGTAGCTGCTTGATGCAGCTGGCCACGCCACTCTGAAGGCATGGTGGTCAAAGCGGTTGCAATGAGCGAGTCATTAATATGGATGGCATCAGCTGCAGCGACGCCCTCTGCTGAGGCTGCTTCAGAGGATGAAATCTCTGTACTGTAGGTATATTCCAAGTCTAAATGCGTTTTCATCAAATCGAATAAATCTTTGGCCTGAAAAGGTTTGCGCACAATTCCATCGCAACCAGCGGCCACGATATCTGTGTGATTTTCTTCAAAAGCGGTGGCGGTGAGCGCCAAGATCACGGTGGGAGATAACTGGCGATCGCGCTCTAGCTGACGAATGTGACGCGTCGCTTCGTAGCCATCAATGACAGGCATGCGCATATCCATCCAGATCAGATGCGGTTGCCAGTCTTGCCAAATCGCGATCGCTTCTTCACCGTTGACAGCTTCGCGAATATCAAAGTTGAGGGGTTTGAGCACATCGAGCAGCAGCAATCGGTTAATGACATTATCTTCGACCACCAGGCAGCGGCGTTGGGGTTGACCGGGGGCGAGGCCAACCACATCATCATTGACGACCTCTGGCTCAGCGGCGCGGGGCGTCATCGTTGGCGTCACCTGGATAGTAAATGAGAAGCGGGTGCCCCGTCCTAACTCACTTTCAACCGTGAGGTCGCCCCCCATTTCTTTAATGTATTGCTGGCATAGGGCGACGCCAAGTCCAGTGCCCTGACCTGATTGCAAGCCTGACTGAGTTTGCTGAAAGGGGGTAAACAGCGCATCGATTTCTTGGGCTGAAATGCCCATACCGGTGTCTTCAACAATAAATCGCAGCAGAGTTACTCCAGCAGATTCAGAATCACCCTTGTCAATAGCAACCCCAGCAGTCAAGCGTACATAACCGGACTGAGTAAATTTGATGCCGTTGCTGAGCAAATTAAGCAAAATTTGCCGTAATTTGCCTTGATCCGTCAGCACATATTGCGGCACATCAGGCGCGATCACGAGGTCAAGCTGGAGTCCCTGCTTTTCGGCTTTGACCTGCAACATTTCTTGCAAGGTGTAGAGCAAGCGCCAGAGGTTAAATTCTTCGGGATTGAGCTGAAATCTGCCTGCTTCAATCTTGGACATTTCTAAAACGTTATTAATCAACGCCAGCAGATGCTCACCGCTGTTGTTAATAATCTCGACGTAGTTTTGTTGGCGGCTGGGCAAATTTTTATTCCGCTGGAGCAGTTGAGAGAATCCTAGAATCGCGTTGAGGGGCGTACGTAACTCGTGGCTCATATTGGCTAAAAACTCACTTTTCGCCTGATTCGCCCGCTCAGCGTCTTCTTTGGTTGACCGTAGCTCTTGCGCTTGCTGATGGGTCCGGGCAAACAAATCGGCTTGTTTGATGGCGATCCCAAACTGAATACCAATGCGGGCCAGCATTTCGCATTCCCCCGCTTGCCACTGGCGCGGTCCATCGTTTTGATAGCAGTTAAGCAAACCCCAGAGTTGATCATTCAAAAAGATCGGGACGATAACATATGCTTTGGCCTGAATTGTTTCAAGCAGATTGAGGTAGCACTCGCTGAAATTACGGGTGTACACATCATCGACGGCGATATAGTCGGTGCCCTGGGCGTAAATACCGCCTTGGTTTTCTTGCAGATAGGTGTCGCGAATCGCGGCGGCGTTGACGGAGAGCTGACTGGCCATGCATTGGTCTTGCTGCATGAGTTGCTCTTGCCAAGGACCAACTTCGGTGGGTTGCAACAAAGCTTGCCAAGGAGCCTCAACAGCTTCAGCAATGACTTCACCACTCCAATCAGGTAAAAAGCGATACACGATCGCGCGATCGCAGTTAAGCGCTTGGCGCACTTCTTTGACCGTATTGCGAAAGATCACATCGAGTTTCATGCTGCGGCGCATCCGCTGTAGCACTAGCGATCCGGCCCGCTCTTGCTGAGCCACTTGCTCGAGTTGCAGATTGCGCTGGCGGAGCTCTTCAGTCCGCTGCATGACAGTTTGTTCCATGTCAGCATAAGCGACCCGCAATTCTGATTCAGCCCGTTGACGTCGTAGTTCTGCCGTGGCGCGTGCGGCAAAAATACTCATGATGGCTTCGGCTTCACCAGGGCGTAATAAGGGACGATCATGAGTTACACAGAGCACCCCCAGTACTTCACCTGTATCCGTCAGCAGTGGCACCCCCAGATAAGCTTCAGCCTGGGAATTGATCAAAGCCTCAACATTCGGAAAGTCTGCTTGAATGTTGGCGGGCGAGTAGTAAGGCGTAGCTGCTGAAATTACGCGATAACAAGGGGTTGATTGCACTGGCTCTTCGCAAGGATCAGAGACATCGCCTTGGCCCCAAACCGCTAAATTCCGAATGGTCTCAGTGGCGGGCTGATATTCCGATAGGGAAGCGTGATTCACCCTGAGAGCCTGGGCCATATTTTCTACTAGAGCAGGGAAAAAGGCCTCGCCAGTGGCTGACGCGGTGCCTTCGACTAAGCGCTGTAAGTTTTCTTGAGACTGCTGACGAGCAGCGACTTCGGCTTCGAGCTGTTGGTTAAGGACCTGCAGATCTTGAGGCGATCGCAGGGTCAAAAACTGGGGCATCCATTCCACGAGCTTGGCGGCAGTTGCCACTGAAACGAGTGCCGTCAACGCCCGCTCTGTGCCCGCTACCCAGTAGTTGGGAAACCACAACACCCAAATATCGAGCAAATGTCCCACCCCGCAAGCGGTAATGAAAATACCGAATAGGAGAAAAACGGAAGTGAAGGGCGTGTCTTGGCGACGGCGCACAAAATAGGCCAGCGTCACTGGAATGGAAAAGTAGGCGAGGGCAATCAACAGATTGCTCACAACATGCAGTGTGACTAATGGGGTCTGCCACAAGTAGCAATGCCCATGGGGAATGTAAGCATTGGGGGATCGCGCTAACCAGGTAGCGATCGTCGCTGACGCTATGGCCCAAGTCATATGTCTCACCCATATACAGATAGCCTGGTCATAGTTTGCCCAGATGCAATACCAGAGCTTGATTGTTACTAGCTATATCATTTGCCTGTAGGGAGATTCGCGATCGCGCAGGCGTCATCGAGAGGTTCAATATGATTGATGTGTTCTAAAGAGTTTTGATGCAGACGATTCATCACCATGGCATTAATCTTGGCAGGCACCACAAAAAAACCGGACTAGACATCGTCTAGCCCGGTGGATGATTAATCAAACTTCAACGCAACATAGCGCCGTGGTTTATACCGTCAGTGAAGCTTCGTCTTGGTCATACTGCGGTACGGTCACGGGTAAGGGCTTGACCTTCCAGATGTCTTCGCAGTATTCGCTGATCGAGCGATCGCTGGAAAACTTGCCGGTCCGAGCCGCATTCAAAATCGACATGCGCGTCCAGTTATCTTGGTCGCGGTAGGCCGCACTGACCTGATCCTGACAGTCAATATAAGCCTGATAGTCGGCTAAGACCAGGAAGGGATCGTGGTGAAGCAGGTTGTCTAACAAGGGCCGGAAGAGTTCCGGATCACCGTGGGAAAAGTGCCCGTTAGCAACAAGGTCAATGACCGCTTTCAGCGTTTCGTTGCTGCTGTAGTAGTCCCAAGGGTTGTAACCGTTCGCTTTGAGTTCTTGCACTTCCGGCGTCTTGAGACCAAACAGGAAGAAGTTCTCAGCTCCAACCTCTTCGCGAATTTCAATATTCGCGCCATCCAAAGTCCCGATAGTGAGGGCTCCATTCATCGAGAATTTCATGTTGCCCGTGCCGGACGCTTCTTTACCCGCAGTGGAAATCTGCTCAGACAATTCCGCCGCTGGGTAAACCCGCTGACCAAAGGTGACATTGTAGTCGGGCAGGAAGACAAC
>CAZFWL010000086.1:0-8824 GCA_964522775.1 uncultured Halomicronema sp. | reverse complement strand
TAATCGAGTGCAGGAGTGATATCCAACTGTTGCATAGCTATATAGTCCTTGCGTCTAGCATATGATACTGTCAATTCTGCCCCCAATAATACACCTCTAAAGTCAATACCCTGCAACATAAAATATTACTGGGGAGTTAGCTGAACTTATTTAGGCTTGCCCGAATTTCATTCAGATAAAGCAATGAGCCTGATTGCATCAAAGCTCTGCGCAGGTTAAGCAGATTCTACAGGCGACTGTCTCACATGACTAATAGAGACTGACCTATGGGGGATCAAGAAAATTGATCTAATCGGGTTTGTGATTTCAAGGCATGAGCGATCGCTGAGGCCATCGCTGTCTATCATTTATTGATTATGCCAACTCACGAAGAGAGTTGACATTCAACCTCCTCAGTGAGTTGCATTGCTTACAGCCTGGCCGTAGTCATTCTATTTTTGTTGTGCTTGTTGATAGTAAACCGGTGAACCTTGATCAGCGACAAAATGACAGGTGCGATAAGAGCGCCAGAAACTTTGCCAAATCGGAGTTGATGATTTCCGGTAATAGCTGCCGAGCACAGGCTTCACTGCTTCCGTAGCAGCTTGCAAGTGATAGTGAGGAATGCTCAAGAAAATGTGGTGAGCAACGTGGGTGCCGATATCATGATGAATCGGATTAAAGATTCCATAATCGCGGTCAATAGTAGAAAGCGCGCCTTTTAGGAAAAACCAATCTTCATCGGGATACCAAGGAATATCTTCTTCTGTGTGGTGTAAGTAGGTCACCAAATCAAGCCACATCACAAAGATGACATAGGGTACGCCGTAGTAGGCCAATAGGGCCAACCAACCGATTTGGCTACCCACCCCAATCAATAAGGCAATCATGCCCAATAACCACACAGTGCTGGTGATAACATCCCATTTTTCGCTGGGCTTAAAGAGGGGACTGCCAGGCAAGAAGTGAGAACCACCAGGACGACTGGGCGATCGCCGAAACAGATATACCGGATAAGCAACTAAGGGTGCATAGAAGCGGACAAATTTTTCTGGCCAGGTCATCTCCTCATATTTCGTCTCACTCACGGGATACCAGCTTTCGTCAGTGTCGAGGTTGCCAGTATTGGCGTGATGAGTGCGATGGCTGATGCGCCAGCCGTGGAAGGGCACCAAAATCGGCGTATGGCTGAGGTGGCCGACTAGGTTATTCACCCACTTGTATTTAGAAAAGGAACCGTGACCACAGTCGTGACCCACAACAAACAAAGCCCAGAACATCGTGCCTTGGGCAAACCAATAAATAGGCCAAAACCACCACGTTTGAATAGCGGTTGCAGCGACTAACAAGCCAGCAATGATACCGATATCCAGGAAAAAGTAAGCCAGCGATCGCGCTAAGGAGGGCTCAAAACAATAACTGGGAATCGCCGAGCGCAAGTCTTTCAGCGTAAACGGCAGTTCACTAGTTGCCGCAGAACGATTACTCTTTGATGAATCTGAAGAAGGAGGAGATTGTAATTGCACAGATTAATGCCACTGAAGAATAAGGTGCTAATCACTTAGCAAGAAGCAAACAAAACTACAGCGGAGTGACAACAGCCGTGAGTAGCTTGGCCACTCCGTTGAGCAAACAGCATGCAGCAACTACCGCAAGCTCTGAAAAGAACGGTAAGCATTGACTTCGTCGTATAAATGACATTGACGAGTAATCTGAGTCATCAACTGCCAAGAGAACTGACGAACGTAAATATGCTCACCCCAATTATTGATGAGGCTCTGGTGCGCTCGGCGCAAGTTATACGAAGGGATGCCGACTGACAGATGATGCGGGACATGCACATTGATGTCGTGGCATAACACTTCGACCCATGTTGGGTAAGTGCAATGAACAGTACCGGCAAGCTGCGCGGGCACAGCCGACCATTGAGCCGCAGGACGAAATTGAATTTCAGGAATCGTGTGGTGAACGATCGTGAAAGTGCTCATCCAGAAGTGATATCCCAACCAAGGCATGAGCCAGAATTTCACAATGCCCCAAAGACCCAGCGTAAAATACATGGTGGGGAAGAAAATGGCGGCAAAGATCACAACCACCGCAATTGAAGTCTTAACGGCTCGGCGATCGCGCTCGGCAAAGTTGCTGACCTTAAAGTGCAAAATGGCCCAGTGAGCAATTGAGCCGATCCACCAAAAGCCACCGCGCAGAAGCTGATACCCCTTTTGCAACCACTGAGGAGCTGCTTGAAAAGACTCAACAGTCCAGGGCTCCCAAGCGTTATCAACATGGAGCTTATTGGTGTGAACGTGGTGGTGATCATGAAGAATGCGCCAGCAATGAAAGGGGTAAAGCAGGGGCATCATCGAAATGTGCCCGACCCAATTGTTGACCCAGCGACGCTTGGCAAAGGAGCGATGACCACAATCATGGCCAATCACAAACAGTCCAGTAGCGGCGGTCCCTGCAAAAAACCATGCAAAGGGCAGTAGATACCAAGGTGCAATGGCGATAGCACCAATGCCCGCAGCCACGCCTAAAAGTGTGACAAGTACTGATAGCCAAGCTTTGCGCCAGTCTTTTTCAAAACAAGATTTAGGAATCGTTTGAATAACGTCGCTCAGTTTTAGCTCATGCAGCTCAGGAGAATTAGCTGCCGGGGAGAAGGCCCTGGCAGAGGACGGTAAAGTAGCAGTCATTCATAGCCTCGTATAAATATCAGACTGCGTTAGGATGCCGAGCCAAACTAAACCCCTGCTAATTTGCTGACGTCGCAAGACAGCATCAGGGCATTGCGCTTTTCCAAGGGGTCACAATGAAATTGGTAGGCAGTTCCAATTTTTTTAAGAGTCTGATATACAAACCTTAACAGTTTACCCCAATGCGGTCGGCATTTTTTCCCAGACTCTTACTGGAATCAAGCTTTTCAGGCTTTCTGCCAAATATGTTGGCATTACATGACGACTCGCAAGAGCTGAGAGAAAGTCACTGATGTTATTCGTCTTTCGGACTCATGAGACTAGAGGATTCAGCTAAAAGCCAAGGTCTGCTTTTGCTGCTTCTGAGGCTCGAAATAAAGGCTCATCAGGCATCTCTTCCCAAGCAGTAGAGCCAACCTCGCGATAAAACTGTGCATCGTAGGCGCGAGTACGAACTACGACAGGCATCGGGGTGGCATGGCCCAAAATTAATGCTTGCTGCTTCGAATCTAATTTGGCTAGGACTGAACGCAAGCTTTGAGCACCTGAGACACCGGTGAAAATAGCGTCGATATCTTTTTCATCGTTGAGCAAAGCGGTAATCCGAGTGCCAATCTGCGACATGACTTCGTTGTCAATGCCTGAGGGGCGCTGATCGACCACCAAGAGGGTGACAAAGTATTTACGCATCTCGCGGGCGATGGTACCAAAAATCGTTTGCCGAGCTGTTGCGGGATCGAGGAAGCGGTGTGCCTCTTCAATCGTAATCATGAGCTGTTGGGGGCGATCGCTGGGATTCTTCGTCTGCAGGAACCGTTCAGCTTTTTGCACATAAATGGCATGGATGCGACGGGCGATCACATTAGTCGCCAACATGTAAGACAGCAAATTTGACTGCGAGCCAAACTCCACAATGACGTGCTTACCCGTATCGATCGCCGCCAAAATCTGCCCGACATAATTGTGAGGACAAGCGGCGCGAATGTACTTTAGATCAGCCAGTCGATTCAGTTTCCGCTGGAGCGCCATGATGAAAGACTTGTTCCCCATCTTGGTTTCACAAAAGACTTGGATCTCTTCGTTAGTCATGGCTAACAAGCGATTGATCCAACTTTTGCCGAATTCGTTACGGAGGATGATCGCGTTTTCGAGGCTGGCTTCTGACAGATTCAACTCGCCGCGCACCAGCATCAGATCTTCCACATCAATCTGATCAAAGCTGATGTAGAGCTCTTGAGCATCGCGGACGCCTCGTCGCTTTGTGGCTTCTGGATCAAGGGTGAAAATTTGTACCTGTCCAGGAAACAACTGACGCAGTCCTTTGACGGTACTGAAATGTTTGCCTTCGCTGACAGCTTCCCAGCCATACTCTGAGTGCATGTCAAAAATTAGGTTGACGGCTGCCTGTCGCTGAATGGTGCCCGACAATAAGACCCGCGTGAGAAAAGATTTGCCTGTACCCGATTTGCCAAAAATGCCGTTACTGCGCTCGACAAATCGATCCAGATCTAGACAGATCGGCACACTCATATCAATGGGCTGACCAATTATAAAATTGCGGCGGTGCGGGTCATCCTCCCACCCAAACACGACACGAAAGTCGCGCTCAGCAGCGTCATAAACCTGACTGAAATGACTCGGAATCGTTTTGACCGGCAACAGTTCAACATTGGCGCTACTTTGCACTTCATAAGATGCAGCACCATTCGTAGATTTCTGAGCCGATCGCGCAGGCTTACCGTTGGCGATCGCATCTTCAGTTTGCGGAGTAAACATCAACATGGGGCTGAGACTCGCGGTGCCATACGTCCCGGTGCCCGAGAGCACTTCTTGCAAGAACAGATTGCTCGGCTCCGGCGGATTCGCCAAAATACGGGCGCTAGCAGTTCCCAAGGCAACATCGGTGAGCATACAAAAAAACCGCGATCGCCGACCCTGCACAATTAAGAATTTTCCCACTCGCATTTCTTCAACAGAAACATCAGGGTGGAGGCGCACTTCCAACCCTCGGATGAGCGAGCCTTCAATGACAGATCCCAGCGGCTTACCAAACTCCATAGGGTCTCTCCGGCAGTATTGCCCCATAGTAGATCGATTCACTTAGATTTAGTACATCCTTAGTACATTGCCTCTTGGTTTGAGATATCTGGTCCCTGATTGCAGATGGGCGATTGACTGTTAGGAACACCCAATGATCTTGAGTGAGCCATCCCGTGATGCCTGTAACAAGCGCTTGATGAGGGGAGTTGAGTCGGAATTAGCTTCAGCTTGATTTTATTGATGAGTTCTTCCGGAGAAAGAACTTTTACACAGAATTCATACACTAGGCAGGGTTACTACCAGCTTCAGAGAGAGGTTGCAGAGGTTCTCAAGCATCATTTCGATTTGAATCCTAATCTGCCGCAGCCGCCACGGCCGCATAGATATGTAACCAGTCGAAGCGATCTCGATGGAATCTCTACCGGTAAAGCACCTTGGTTCTGGCAGCGTTGCTCAGCAAAACAGATAGCCCACAGCTTTTTAACTCACTAATTTTGGATACGCGGCGAACGTATTAGGGGTAACGAGACGAACGGTTACTCCCTTCCAAGATGGCTCTTTCATCTTTGAATTGCCGCTAACTCAAGCAGTTGCTGTCCAAACACAGCATGAACTCTTCGGTGCAGTTACCTCACTCAGCTCAAGGAATTTGATCATGACTCACACAACTGACCCTAGCCCAGCTCAGTTCGCAATCAAGCCTGCTTGGCATGCCCCCAGAACTCAGAGTAAGCACCTAGTCTCTCCTCGTTTACAGCAGCTACTGACATTATCGACGGGGGGGATTTTGCTATCGGCAATGGCTGATGCGCCTGCCCAAAGTGCCGCTATTTGCCAGGTTTCGGACGGCCATTTACCGTTAGAGTGTGCCGATCGCCCCGTCGCAGAACTTGCTAAGGGAGAGGTCGTGGCGGTTAATGCTCCCCAACCTGATCGTTCACTATCCAACGAAGCAGTGCCCACGTTTGCCGAGACACCCAGGGCAGATCAAAATCCCACGGTCAATGCTATTCACACGCCCACAGTCGAATCCAATGTTGCGATCGCCTGGTCAGCTACCCAGACCACAGAACCGATAGTGACAGCCCAAACCAATCTCGCTCCAGATGTGGTTGAGGCGGAATCAGTCGACCGTGCCGTAGAAAATCTCCAAAAATCACTCAATCGCGCCGGATTCAGAGTTGATGTTAATGGCGTATTTGATCAGGAAACACAAACTGCATTGCAACAGTTCAAAACGCAGCGAGGCTTAAGCGCCGAAGGAATTGCCGTCCAACCAGAACCCACCAGTTTGCTCTCAAGCATCCCCGCAGGATATGCCCGCGGTCAGAGTTTGTTGTTGGTGCAAAATACTGATGACGATGAGCCCTCAGAGGTAGACCCCACAAGCGAGGGGTCAGATGACGAACCAGAGGCCACAGACGCTTCTGAAGAAACTGAGCAGGACTCGGCAGAAACCGAAGATAATTCCGGCACTCATGCTGACGACGAGAACAGTGCCGAAACCACGGATAACAGCGAGGATGCTGAGGCCGAGGAGAGCACCGAAACAGAAGCGTCAGACGCCTCTGAAGATAATTCAGCAGAGGATGACACTGAAGAGGACGACGCCACAGCAGCTGATGAAGAGCCATCAGAAACCACTGATACGGACGCAACAGATGTTGAAGGCAACAGCGACGATGCTGATGAGGATGCCACCGAGGACGAACCAGCCACTAAAGGGCCACCAGCAGAAGAATCCCAGACATCTGAAACGACTCCGAGCAACGATGACAGCCATGCTCCCAGCACGATGGAACCGGTGGATAAGTCTGGAACTCCGGAGGTAACGCAGCCGCGATCGCCGAGCCCCGCGCCTTCTGGTTCGAAGAAGCCGGATGAACCCGGTGGCAACCTCAACAATACGGCGACTGGTACGAGCCGTGAAACATCCCCCCAAGGGGACAGCGCCGATGTGCCTGTGGTTGGTCATCCAGTCTTGGGTTTCAACAAAACAGTGACCGAGGTGATTAATCCCGACGGTTCGATTGCCGCTGACAAAGTGGTCGACGAGGCGGGCGATACGGTTAAGTACACGATGCGCGTCAGCAACTTTGGCAATGTGACGCTAACAGGCGTTGCGATCGCAGATCCGCTGTTGAAGACCGCCCCAGCAGCAGATGTGACCTTGAATGTGGGTGACGAGTTATTCTTCCAAGGGGAGTACACCGCCACGCAGACAGATATCGATGGCGAGGCCGCTTACATTCATAATGAGGCGACCTTTAGTAGTCATCAAACCTCGCCTAAAACGGATGGCGAAGCGGTCCCCATTCGCAAGACTCCAGCTTTGACGGTGGAGAAACAAGCGACGAACATCGATCGCAAAAACGACAGTCAACTGAATGCCGTCGATGACATTGTTGATTATGAAATTGTGGTGACCAACACCGGAAACCAGACGCTGACCAATGTTGCAATCAATGATTCATTAATCGGGAATCAGAGCATCAGCCAATTAGCACCTAAGCAAAGCAAAACCTTTATCGGTCAATACACGCTGACTCAACAAGATATTGATTCCAATGGCGGCGGCGACGGAGATATCGACAACACCGTCATCGCAAAGGCCGATCAAGTCGCTCCAGTAGAAGACTTTGCCGAAGTGGAATTACAACAAAATCCAGCACTGTCCATTGAAAAGCGGGTCTTAGATGTGGATAAAGCTGGCGATGGCGTGATTAATAATGCGGGTGAAAAAATTCACTACGAAGTGATTGTCACCAACACAGGCAATCAAACGCTGAACAACGTGATTGTGACCGATCCGTTGCTGGGTGGAACGATTGATGAAGGGTTCTCGTTGTCGCCCGGTGACAGCAAATCCTACAAATTGACTTACACCGTGACTCAGGCTGATTTGGACAATGGGGGTGCACCGTTGGATGCGCCAGAATTTCTCAACCCTAGCGAACCATAACTGGCTAACCTAAGCGGAAAATAAATAAGCGAGTCGTCGATTATCGACGACTCGCTTGCTCAAGTTCAATATGCGAATGGAAATTCAGCGATCGCTATCTGCTGACGGCAAAGAGCTTAGAACTGATAACCGATACCAGTTTGCACCGCGATCGCAGTATTGCCACCGTTACGGTAGCCGTTGAACGCAATAATGGCGCTACCAAAGGCCGCCCAGCGGCTGTTGGGAAACATATAGTCAATACCCGGCTGCAAAACAAAGGCCGTGCGGTTACCTAAAGGCCCAGGATTATCATCATCCCCAATGGGAAACGACGCACCAGCGCCCAAGTAGATGTCTGTATTCCACGAAATCGGGTAATCGTAGGAAACTGTCGGCACCAAAGTAAAGTTGTCAAACAGGAACGCCGTCGTACGTAGAGATACCGGCATGCGCAGAAAACGATAGCGACCTGTGATCACCATATCCAAGCCCGAACCTCGGCCCGTCTCAGACTCTTCGGTGAGACCAAACCCAGCACCGATACCAACGTAGCTGCCGTAAGCTGCCTGGGCATTTGCCGGGCGGGCATCTACTAAAGCAGCACCACCCGCGATGATGCCACCGAGCGTAGAGGCGATCGCTGCCTGCGTTAATCGACGTTTAAGCTGTTTCATTTCCGCACCACTCCTCAGGCAGGCAATGTACACGCGATAGATAGTGTTTTCACGAAGCAGTGTGACTATAAGCGAATTCGCCTACAGCCGATGCTGGCCACACTTTTACCAGTTTGTGAAAACCCTTGATACAGCAAGCATTGAGGCTGTAACTAGAGAGACTTCACGGCTTAATTCAAGCAAAGGAATTCAGATCCGCAAGACAATTGTTACAAAGCGTTACGAAGTCCCTGGATCAACCTGTATTCCGCATGCCAGCGGCGATTCCGTTGATGGTGAGTAACGCGCCTCGAAGTAATTCCTCACGACTATACCGGGATTTAATGACCCCAGATATAGCGCTTCGATAATGACGTAAACGTTTCAACAAGGCGACCTGAATAAAGCCGAAGGGGACAATGGTACCGTTGCGCAGATGGACCGATCGCTGCAGGTCAGGATCGCCATCCAGCAAGCGGCGATGGCCGGTAATCGTCAAAATGATTTCTGAC
>CAZFWL010000085.1:3510-8879 GCA_964522775.1 uncultured Halomicronema sp. | reverse complement strand
CCACTGCCAACATGGCTGGAAATCCGTAAGTTTCGATCACACCAACAGCAAACGGCATAGACTACCTGTCCACCCAAAACGCTAATCACGCTAATCGTCTCTAATAAGGGCTAGAGATATATAGCTTTAGAATCATACCTTGATTGAGCTGGGCTCAGCGATCGCAGCAATGATTCGTTCACACCCAGAGTCGGGGCGAGCCCAGTCGTAGTGACAAACTTTAGGGTCACCCCAGCACAAGCGCAGATAGAGTTCTGAGCGGGTGGCATCAATTTCCGCCCATTCGGCTTCAGCAATCCATCGTTCGATGGTATTTAGCTCTAGGGGCAGCGGTGGCGCACCGGAGCGCCAGAGTCGTAAGTTCGCAATGGAATTGCGCCAAAACTCAATAACCCCGACCTTCGCGGCTTGCAGAGCCTGCTTGTCAGCGTCAGTGGCGATCAGTTGGGGGTGAAGCTCAGGAAATTGGTGTGATCGCCCTTGAAATCGACAAGTGTGCCAAACCAACCCGGAGACATTGTGCTCGCGCTGGTAGTGGTGAATCTGGTCGCGAAAATCCTGCACTGCAAAAACCTTGCTGAGTTTTTCTGTGCCGATGGCTTTGGCCACCACTGGATTCAGACGTTCTTCGGAAGACAACACCACGCGTTCGCCGCGCCAAGCTGCTCGCAATTCCTGATCCAAAAAGTCGAGAAGTTCTGTCGTGGTGTAGACCATGGACACAGAGACCCAAGTTTCTTCAATTTTATCAATCCAGTTTTGATCAAACCGATAAAGAATCCGAATTTTCTAGTCGTTGTGTCAGCAATTCATAAACCCCGGCGGCCTTGACGGTATCTACAATGTCAACCCAGATTTTCGCTCCAGACTCTCGGCTCACCACGGTTTGCCCTAATGTTAGGGAGCTGTTGAGTTCGACTTGTACTTGCCCCCGGTAAGTGGTGAATAGTTCGGGACGGAGTAAATAAGCGATAACACAGGGGTCATGCAAGGGGGCACCGATAGTGCCCAGACGCTCCTCATCGACTTTCCCATAGTGACCGAGCACCGATGCCGCGACATTGCTGACGGAATTGTTTAAGGCTCGAATAGCCTCTAATCGCGTAGGAGTGGTGAGAACCTGATGGGTGATATCCAAACTTATGAAGGTGATGGGAACGCCAGCATCGAAGACGACTTGGGCCGCGTGGGGATCCACATAAATGTTGAACTCGGCGACGGGAGTGATATTGCCGTGGGTGATGCCGCCGCCCATCATGACAATGCGCTCAATGCCCTGGGCAATGTCGGGGACCTGGACTAGCGCGACTGCCAGGTTGGTTAAAGGACCAAGAGTGGCTATGGTCAGAGGCTCTGATGTGGTGCGCAGAGTATCAATTAAATAATTAACTGCGTGAGTTGCTTGCAGCGGCATCGTGGGGGCGGGCAAAGTTGCACCTTCCAAGCCCGTTTTGCCGTGGATGTCTTCGGCGGTGATGAGCGATCGCACGAGGGGACGTGGACATCCAGCATAAATCGGTAAGTCTGGACGGCCCAACAGTTCACAGATCTGGCGAGCGTTGCGTTGGGTCAGCGCCAAGGGGACATTGCCCGCTACGACAGTAATGGCTTGAACGGCGAGTTCAGGCGATCGCAATGCCAGCATCAAGGCAATGGCATCATCTACTCCCGGATCGCAGTCAATGATGATGGGTTTTACCGCCATGAACCTCACCTCTAGGGAGGGCAATCCTGCGCTAGCGTGATAGATAAAGCTAGCGCCAGCATAGCGGCTTTTTAGAAAGGATGAGGGGAATGAATCACGGCAAGGCCATTCGGGCGATCGCAAGTCTACTGACCCTGGGGTTGCTAACGGGATGTGCGGGCAGTTCCCTGGGCGATAATGTGCAGCAGTCTTTAGAGGCTGATCCACAACTAGAGGAGTCTGCCCCCTTTGGCGAGGGTGACACCAAGAGTGTTGGCCAGAGTCAAGACACCGAGGCTGAGACTGAAGTGACCTCAGCAGATTCTGCGCCTGCTAGCGCTACAACGAATCCCCGTAACCGCCGTAATCGTGATCTCGCCCCTCCGGACTATTCGTCCTCAGCAGCCGAACCTACGTCAGACTCCGAAGAGTCTGCGCCGCAACCAGAAGTTTTGGCCTCGTTAGACGGGGTGCCCACCGATTTGCAGTCGTACATTCGCGATTTGCAGACTTTGGAAGGGCTTGAGCTAGCGATCGCTCCTCCACAAAATGCGAGCCAGTCCGATAATTCAGACGAAGCTTTCTTTGGCCAACCCATCACCCGACGAGAGTATGCTCGCTGGCTCTTTGAGAGCTACAACGCGATTTATGCTGACGAACCCGGAGAGCGTTTACGTTCCGGCGGCCCTGGCGATGAAGCCGTTTTTCAGGACGTCTCACCTGAGGATCCAGGGTTTGCCGCCATTCAAGGCTTGGCAGAAGCAGGCATTATTCCTAGCGCGTTTACGGGCAACAGTACCGACGTGAATTTTCGCCCCGATGCCCCATTAACGCGGGCCGACTTGATTTTGTGGAAGGTGCCCCTTGATATTCGGGCTGCACTGCCCAATACAACGCCCGAAGCGGTGACGACGGCTTGGGGGTTTCAAGATGCCGAGAGTATTGAAGCACTGGCGCTAAGAGCGATCGCGGCGGATTTTCAGCTCGGCGACTTTGCAAATTTCAGCCGGGCATTTGGTTATACCACGCTGTTTCGCCCTGACAAAACTGTGAGTCGAGCCGAGGCTGCAGCGGTGTTGTGGCGATTTGGCCCCCAAACCGAAGGTGTGAGCGCTGCCGACGTTCAAAAGTAGTCGGTCTGCAAGGTGCTGGAGGCGATCGCCGCTGCCACTTGGGCAAACCAGTCAGCCACCACGATAGTGATGGTTCTTGGGTGGCAACATCTTGATCTTGTTGCTCTCTTTGATTTCAGGCAAAACACTTCTTTGCGATCGCCACATCTCACGCATAGTGGTGTAGCGGCAGGGGGGGTAAGAGCGCGCAAGATATTTCTGAACCCGTCGAGTTGGCAGCGATGTATCCCCTAAAAAACAGACTTCTCAGTGAATACGCAGTAGAGATCTGACACCGATACAAGAACTTGAACTGACTGATTTAAGGGCTTTTAGAAAGTTCCTTAACCCAAGGTTCATGAATTAGCTTGCTTCTCTTAAACCAACTTCTCAATTGATTTCAGCGTTTTCTAGATGTTTTCAGACATTCACTACCGATATGTTGTGAATGTGCAGCGGACAGGCAATCAACCACAGCTCTGTCCCAACATAAGTTGTCTTCATTTTGAGTTGAGTTCCCGCAAATCATGCAATTTTCTTCTTTGAGTTCTAAATTGGCTTTGGCCGGATTAACTGTAGCCGGTACCTTTGCGCTACAACAGCCAATGCAAGCGGCCAGCTATGTTGTTGATGACTTTACTCAGTTCAGTGCTGGAGAAAGCATTGAAGGCATGGGCAAAGTCCATGAGCTGCTTAATATTCAAGCGACTGGTCAAAACGGCGAAGAGGATGCTGTCGCGGTTTTCTCTGGCGGTGCACAAACAACAGACAGCGAGTTTTGGGGACTGACACAGGGCGATGCCTGGTCTTATCAATCTAACGACCAAGATGCTGGTGGCAATCGGATTAACGGCGGGATGAATCTGGGTGGATTTTCCGTCGGCAGCAAGGATAAGTCCCGTGTCAATAGTTTCCTTTTCGAGTTGAAAGAGGGATTCTTGGCTTCTGAGTTCTCTCTGCTGATGTTGGATTATGGCGATTACGACGCATTTGGTGCAGGCGAGCACAACGTCTATTTGACTGCATACAGTGGTGACCAACAGGTCAGTCAAGATAGTTTATCCGGTAGTGGCAAGGAGTCTGGTGGCGATGCGACTGCTTACAGCAGCAATAGCCCATTTGGCCGAACTAATCTCTCAGTCCAAGGCGAAGGCATTACTTCTGTTGAGTTGACCTTCGACTACAAGAAAAATGGCAGCACCTTTGATAAGTCTTTTGACCCTTTCCTCGGGATTGATAGCCTGAGCTTCAGCGCTGCTGCCGCCGAGAGCGTAGACGTACCTGAACCCGCTTCTGCTTTGGCGCTTCTAGCAATTGGGGCTGTTGGCACAACGGCTCTGAAACGGAAAAAGGCTGCCTAGATAACTCAGTCGAGCTGGTCCTACTTAGGGCTTCTTGATTACTGCAATACTACTGTGACGCCTTGATGCCCAGTACAGATGAGCATCAAGGCGTCTTTGCTATGCCACATGACAGAAGAGGTCTCAAGGCATTAGCGGATACAGCGAATATATAGATTGATTCCTATGCGAAGCAATTAGAGCGAGATCGGTAATCAAGCATTTGCTCTCAGGTCTGCTGCAAGTACTTGCCTCCGCGAAGTTGGGGCGAGGCAATTCGATAAGTTGATTTTTGCTTTCTCGCTAAATCTCTTGGCTTGAGCTCCTGCTGATCTGATAGCTCGTTACTTAGAGACTGAACTAGACCATTCAACTCAAATGGTCGGTTTTCATCCAACTTGCATAGCTTAGGCTTCAGTTATTGCCGCATGAAGCCTACAGCACGATGGGTTGCCCTTGCTCGGTAAACGTTACTTCGTCAATTTCCAGTGCTGCATTTTGCAATAGGGTTTGTCGCAGGCTACCAAAGAGAGTTTGCTGCTCACAGATTGAAAGCGAAACGAAATGGCGAGTGGCGTTAGGTCTGCGGCGGAAGTCAATGGTGATGGTATTCCCTTTGTCTCCTGGCAGAATCCGGTAACCTGCGAGCTCAAAATCCAGTAAATTCGGTGTTTGCTCCGTTAGCAAAACGTGAGCGATTTGTTGGATAGCGTTGTCTGAAGCGATCGCTTTATTTTGGCGCTTGTAAGCATCACAAGTAGCGTTGGGAGTATATAGCGTTACGGTTAGTTCCCCAGTGACAGCTTCTGGTTTGACACTGGATGAATTGACACTGAGTTTATCGGCAGCGTTCAACCAGGATTCCGTGACAGTCAGGGCTGTCGGCAGTCCGGTAAAGTTGAGCTCGATGGCAGGCGCAGCAGAGGTTGGAGACTCTTCGGTGAGCGACGGGGGCGGCGCGATCGCCCCAAGCGTCAAAATACCCACGCCTAACCCCAATGCTAGAAAAAATCGCTGAGGCAGTTTAGCAAAGCGGTGTAAGCTTACTTTGGTCATGACTCTATGCGCTCCTGATTGACACCCTGCATGAACTACTGCTGTGGCTGAAACCCGTTGGAATCACCGACATATCCTGTCGTTGTCGCGGTTTACCCCGACCGATTATGCAACCGTGATTAATACTGCCGTCAGTTTCCGTGAGGTGCTGTCGCGCCGGAACAAAAAGGTGCCCAC
>CAZFWL010000085.1:0-3480 GCA_964522775.1 uncultured Halomicronema sp. | reverse complement strand
AGTGGTGACTAACCTGTTTTTTGAGCCTTCGACTCGCACTCGTAGCAGCTTTGAGTTGGCGGCGAAGCGACTGTCGGCAGATGTGCTCAATTTTTCTCCCGGTAGTTCTTCCCTCACGAAGGGGGAAACCATACTCGATACGGCAAAAACCTATCTGGCGATGGGGGCCGACATTATGATTATTCGCCACGCTGCTACTGGCGTACCCCACGCGATCGCGGCCGAGCTGGATCGGCTGAAAACGGGGGTCGGCGTTTTGAACGCAGGGGATGGGCAGCATGAACATCCGTCGCAGGCACTCCTAGATCTTTTGACCCTATGCACGGTGCTAAATCCGGAAAAACCGAGCATTGATTCACTGAAGGGAAAAAAGATTGCGATCGTGGGTGACATCATTCATTCCCGCGTGGCGCGATCCAATCTTTGGAGCTTGGCCGCCTGTGGGGCAACGGTGCATTTGGCTGGCCCCCCGACATTGTTGCCACCCAGGTTTGTGGAAGGATTTCAGAGATCGCCTATCGATTCTCCCGATTTGCGTCGCCAACTCATGCAACATACTGATCTTGATGCTGCGTTGGAAGGGGCTGATTTTGTCATGACCTTGCGCCTTCAACGCGAGCGCATGACCCAACACCTACTGCCAAGCCTGCGGGAATATCATCGTCAGTTTGGTCTAAGCCACCAGCGCTTGCAAATTTGTGCACCGAAGGTCAAAATTTTGCACCCGGCACCCGTTAACCGCGGTGTCGAAATCACCTCGGCACTAATGGATGATCCGGAACGAAGTCTGATTGGCCAACAGGTAACCAGCGGCGTCGCTACTCGTATGGCCTTACTTTATTTGATTGGCACGGGCGGCCAGAGTACCGCTGAAATTGCTCAGTAAAGGCTCAAATCTACAACGTGCAGTCGCGAAGAGAATACGCGCGTGTCTGTGATGAAGCGAGACTGGCAGTGGCAGCGCAGCCTTTTTTTTGCGCCTGTTGTCCTGACATACTCTGCGCAAGCTGTCATGCGCTCTCGACTCTATTCAGAGGAGGGCTGTATCAATTCTGCTGAAGACGGCGATGCGCCTTTTCATCAAAAATGGGGCAACGGTTGCCCCAATAATTAAAAAGAGTCTATTTCTATTGCGGTTTTGTGGCGAAAACTCACTTCAGCAGACGCGTAATCCGAACATCAAATTCAGCAGCTTTAGGATGGATCCCGGTCGCTTTTGTGATAGCAGCTTCGTCAGCCCCTTGAACAGAAAGGGCATCGACTTCGTAACGTTCTGTATAGATTTTAGGCGTAGCGATAGGGTTGCCTGTGTATTCTTTGATGTCTACAAAGGCTTCGTAAGTATGGCTCATGGCTCGGCCCTCCTGGGATTTGAGCGGTTTTCCGATACCCTTTCAGTATAAAAAAAAGCTTCTTATTGGCCTTTGAGAGGAAATCGTTCTTGAAAAGCCTTAATGTTTGCTTGTCCTTGTTATAAGAATCAAATGGAAAAGTAGCGGTTTGTGTCTTGGCTATAGATATTTAGCCGATTTTAGGATTCACCCATGATTGTTTTGCAAATTTTTCATGGTCGGATGCTGAATACTCAATCTTTTTCAGAAGAAAATTGCCCTCGTCCAATGCTGTTTAAGGGGGGTGCTTACAGGAAACATACAGTTTCAAAAGCTGACTGAATTGAGACCTTGCTATGCGTATGCCAAAACAGACTGAAAGTAGTATTTGAGATTGAGTATTCGGTTTCCTTGTAATTCATCAGAACAAACAGCGCACATGATTGAAATTAGCTTGCTATAGAAAGAACTATAGATTCCTAAGTTCAGCATTCAATCTAACTGCATTTAAGCCAAAGTCATCCAGGCAAAATGATCTGTCTTGACAAATAGCTGTATAGAGAAATATCTAAGTGAGACATTTAGTTTCAAGGGATTTATCCAATGAAATGTCCAGATAAAGATTTCTGCTCAATCGAGGCCTAAACACATTGAATATTTTTGATTCGTGAGTGTGCGAGATTGGATAATTGATCTTGGCAGGTGCGAAATATCCTTCCCCAGTTGAGCGTTCATCAACTCTTGCAAGATTTGCTACCAACAAAACTCAAAGTTGATGCCTGATAGCGGGGGGTGTGTGCTGAAATGAGCTCTACAGTAGTTGAGCGCCTTCTGTAGAAAGGATTTAGGCGCCAGCTCAAGGCAAGATACGCCGTTGTTTTGCCTGACTCCGCTTCAGTTTATCGACTCAAACCTAGTTGATCAAAAGATCTGGACAGAGAAAAATCTCTCGGAAAAGTAATTTCTAAATGGTTGAAAATTGAAAGCTTATGATTTGCTGGCGTAACTGACAGCGGGATTATAGCTCCTGTGAATTTGGGGAGAACGCATTTGCTATTGTTACCAAAGATCTCGCACAATTACAGAAACTAAAGGTGTATCTTTCCGCTCGCTACGGCGCTTTTACGCAGATTATGAAATACGGGCCTGGTAAGGTTACGGACTGACTTGTCTGAGGCTTAGATGAGATTCACTAAACCTGCGAAGTTATTAACTGGCCGCCTCTACTTATAATTTGTCTAAAGTCAGTGTGATGATCGTGTTTCCCGACCTTGCAGGCTAATTAATGCTGCTTTCTTTCTCTGTAGAAACTCCGGTCGAATTTGGTGAGGTTTTTGAAAAGTTAACTGGTATCATTTCACGGTTTCATCAGGCTGTCCAGCTTGAAGAGCTTTTAGAGTGTGGAGTGCAGCAGACCCGCTACCTATTTGGCTGCGATCGCGCTCTGATCTACCAATTTACTGATGGCGGGGACGGGGCAGTAACCGCCGAAGCAGTGGGTGAAGACTGGGCGCCGATTTTAGGACAGCTCATTTACGACCCTTGTTTTGAAAATACTTGGAGCGAAAAATTTCAGCGCGGAGAAATTGCCGCGATCGCGGATATCGATCATGACGATATTGATCCTTGCTATCGAGAGTTGATGACGCGGTTGCAAGTCAAGGCCAATCTCGTCAGTCCGATTTTGCTGCCGCCAGACCCATCGGCTACTGAACCGTTGCCGGTGCTATGGGGACTGTTGATTATTCACCAATGTGGCGAGCCGCGATCGTGGGCGCTCATTCATCGACAGGTCAGCCAACAGTTAGCCAGGCAACTGGGCACCGCGATTCGGCATTTGCAAAGCACCCAAGCGCTGACGGCGAGTCGCCGCGAGATGCAGCAGTGGCAGCGAGTTGCCGCAACCGCTGGATGCATCGTTTGGCACTGGTGTCTAGATACCGATGTGATTCGGTATTCGTCTCTATGGCAGCCACTTTTGGGTTTTCTCCATGAAGATATCGGTACCGATTTCAATGCTCTGCTGGCCCTGATTCACGCCGACGATCGTGAATCAGTGCGAGAGGCGATGAACGGGCATTTAGCACAGCCGACCACAGTTTACCGAGTTGATCATCGGCTGCGCTGTAGCGATGGACAGTGGCAATGG